>JAHZJY010000016.1 GCA_022600695.1 Actinomycetes bacterium
CAACCGCGAATGGGAGCAGGCCGGAATGGGCCGCACCGGGGAGGTCTTCCTGGTGGGCGACGACGACCTGATGCGCTCGGACTCCCGGTTGTTCCTCACCGACCAGGACGCCTATCGGCGTGACGTCATTTCCGCCGGAACACCGGCAGAGGTCGCCGATCGTGCGATCAGACAGCGCACCACCGTGTTGATACAGCCGGTCGGCACCAAGGCCTCCGACGCTGCGCGGCGCGGGCAGACCGGAACCCTCATCGCGACCGACTATCTCGGGCGGCGCGCCCTGCAGGCCTATGCTCCACTGAACCTCAAGAACCTGAACTGGGTGATCGTCGCCTCGATCAACACCGAAGAGGCCTTCGCTCCGGACCGCAAGTTCACCGAGCTCCTGGTGCGCTCCACCGCCCTGATCATCATTCTCACCTGCCTGGCGGCCATGCTGTGGGCGAAGTTGTTCGTCCGGCCGATCAAGCGGCTCGAAGACGGTGTACAGCAGATCAGCACCGGCGATTACAACGTGTCCGTGCCCGTCACCTCCAAGGACGAATTCGGCGATCTCAGTGTGGCTTTCAACGAGATGAGCCGCACCCTGGCCGTCAAGGATCAACTGTTGACCGAACAGCGCCAGGAGAACGACCGGTTGCTGCTGTCGATGATGCCGCCACCGGTCGCCGACCGTTACCGCGGCGGCGAGGAGAACATCGCGGCGACGCACAACGACGTCACGGTCCTCTTTGCCGATCTGGTCGGCCTCGATGAGCTGTCCAACGATCTCGACCCCGGGGAATCGTTGGGGATCATCAACGAACTGGTGCGGCAGTTCGACGCCGCCGCCGCAAGCCATGGGGTCGAACGGGTCCGCAATACCCATAACGGGTACATGGCCAGCTGCGGCCTGACGGTGGCACGACTGGACAACAGCCACCGCACGGTCGCGTTCGCCATCGACATGCAGAACATCGTCGACCGGTTCAACACCGAAACGGGCAACCATATCGGTATCCGGGCCGGTATCGACACCGGAAGTGTCAATGCCGGCCTGGTCGGTCGAGCCGGGATGGTCTACGACCTGTGGGGCGGAGCCGTCCAACTGGCCGCGACCATGCGCCGCGGGTCGCACGAGCCGGGTATCTACGTCAGCCAGAAGGTTTACGAGGCCACCCTCGACAGTCGGGTCTACACCGCCGGCCCGGTCATTGCCGCGGGCGGCCAAGAGGAACCAACCTGGCGACTGTCGGAGGACCGCCGGTGAGCGTCCTGACCGCACCCTGGTTCTACTGGTCGGTGATCATCGCGGTCGGGCTGCCGACCATTCTGGTCCTGCTGACCGAATTGCAGCACAAGCTCAAACGGCGGGGCAGTGCCCTTGCGCGGCCGGTCGGGTTATTGCGCACCGTCATCGTGCCACTGGGCGCACTGCTGCTGCTGCTCGTCGAGACGACCACGATCAGCCTCGAAACCACCGGGATCCGGATGCTCACCACGGTCCTGGGCATCTGCATTCTGGCCATGGCACTCTCCGGGGTCAGCGCCACCGTGTTCGAAGGGGCTCCGACAGGTAGCTGGCGACGACGGATGCCGTCGATCTTCGTCGATGTGGCGCGGTTCGCGATCATCGCGGTGGGTGTCGCGATGATCTTCGCCTACGTGTGGGGGGCCAACGTTGGCGGCCTGTTCACCGCCCTGGGCATCAGTTCCATCGTGCTCGGCCTGACTCTGCAGAACTCGGTTGGCCAGATCATCTCCGGCCTGCTGCTGCTCTTCGAGCAGCCGTTCCAGCTGGGCGACTGGGTGAAGACCACCGCGGCACGCGGCCAGGTGGTCGAAGTGAACTGGCGGGCAACGCATATCAACACCGGCAGCGGACTCGAGATCATCCCCAACTCGGTACTGGCCGGTCAGGCTTTCGCCAACCTCAGCCGGCCCGCAGGTGGGTACACGATCACCGTCAACGTTAAGTTCGCCGGAACCGATGCTCCCGATTCCGTTTGTGCGCTGCTGAACTCGGTCGCCGCCGGCCTTCCGCAACGACACCCGGACGCTCAGCCGAGCGCGAACGCGACGACCAGCACCGACTACACAGTGACCATCCCGATCCGCTCGCCTGCCGACGATGTCACCGCCAAGTCGACCCTCCAGCGCCGACTCTGGTACGCAAGCCGGCGCGCCGGACTTCGACTTGACGGTGTTGAGGATGACTTCTCCACCCCGGCGAGGTGTGCCGAGGCACTGCAGAAGATCGCTCCGGTGCTGCGGGCCGGGAACACCGATTTGGAGATTCTGCTGCCGAAGGTCCGAATCGTCCGTTACGGCGACGAAGAAACCATCCAGAACAGCGGGGACGTCCCAGACGGAATGTCCTTTGTGATCAAGGGCCGAGTCCGCGTAGTCGTCATCGGCCAGGACGGCGGCATCGTCCCGTTAATGACCCTGCACCAGGGTGACTTCATCGGGCAGACCGCGCTGATCCGCGAGCCCGTGAACGGTAGCGTGTATGCGCTCGGCGAAGTCACGGTTCTGCAGATCGACCGGGATGCTCTAGAGCAGTTTGCTTTTCGCCGTCCGGAACTACTGCAGGATCTCAGCCGTGCAATCGACGAAAGACGGTCACGCGCACAAGCGGCTGCAGCGGGCGAAGCACCGGCCGCGGACAGCGCAGCCAGCTAGCACTCCCCCGGACGTGTCTCGACACGTGATCCGATCGTTTCCCAACTGCGACTCGGCGCACCGCGCCGCATGTCGGCCGGTACATCGCCTCGGTGTTTGACTACCGACGAACAGCAATGCCGCTGGCGTACACGTACGGAAGGTGATGGGAGTCGTCATGAAATTGGTCGAGACGTTGCGAGGTAAGTGGTTGCGCCGCACGGCCGCAGCCGTCGCCGCCGCAGCCTGCCTGCCCGGCCTGATCGGGACCGCCGGTGGTTCGGCGACCGCGTCGGCATTCTCCCGCCCCGGGCTTCCGGTGGAGTATCTGGATGTGCCGTCCGCCTCGATGGGGCGCGATATCCGGATTCAGTTCCAGGGCGGCGGGCCGCACGCGGTCTTCCTGATGGACGGTTTGCGTGCCCAGGACGACTACAGCGGTTGGGATATCAATACCCCGGCCTTCGAGTGGTTTCTCGATTCGGGACTGTCGGCTGTCATGCCGGTAGGCGGACAGTCCAGCTTCTACTCCGACTGGTATCAGCCGTCGCAGGGAAATGGTCAGAACTACACCTACAAGTGGGAAACGTTCATGAACCAGGAACTGCCGGCCTATCTTCAGGCCAACCATGGTATCGACCCGAACGGCAATGCCGTGGTGGGCATTTCGATGGCGGGTAGCTCAGCGCTGACCTATGCGATCTACTACCCGCAGAAGTACACCTACGCCGCATCGCTGTCCGGCTTCCTCAACCCCTCCGAGGGCTGGTGGCCGATGCTGATCGGTCTCGCGATGAACGACGCCGGCGGTTTCAACGCGCAGAGCATGTGGGGCCCGTCCTCGGATCCGGCGTGGCGGCGTAACGACCCGATGATCAATGTCAACCAGTTGGTCGCCAACAACACCCGGATCTGGATCTACTGCGGAACCGGTACGCCCTCGGATCTGGATACCTCCGGCGGCGGCGGCAACCTGATGGCCGCGCAGTTCCTCGAAGGGTTCACGTTGCGTACCAACAAAACCTTCATGGACAACTATCTGGCCGCCGGCGGCCGCAACGGTGTATTCAACTTCCCGGCCAACGGCACCCACAGCTGGGGATACTGGGGATCTCAACTCCAGGCGATGATCCCCGATATGCAGCGGGTTCTCGGCGCTACCCCATCCGGCGCCTGAGTATCCGTTAACCGGCAGGCCTGTCGCCCCACCGGGCGACAGGCCTGCTGTCATATCTGCAACTCGGCGCGGCCGTCGGAGTGGACCCGCACCGCCGCCCCGGCGATATCCTCGGCGACGGTGTAAGCCGCCTGGCCAGGGTCCTCAACCAGCGCCATCGTCCTGGACCCGTCGGGGGTGCGCACCGCCACGAAGGCCTTCTCCGGGTTGCCCTGTCGGTCATACGGTGTGGTCCACGACTCGACTGTGCCCACCCCCTCCCACTGCACTCGCGCGGTGCGGGTGGGCTCGCGGTCCACTTCTTCTTGGACATCCTCCCAGCGGAAGTTCTTTGCAGGGGGGTTGGCACCGTAGACGCCGAAGCTGTGTTTGGTGAGGTATCCGCCATTGGCGGTGACAAATCCACGTGCACCGGGGTTTTCGCGTAACCGCTCTGTCATCGTCGCGATCGAGTGCATGACGTAGTTGTTCCATGGCCCCCCGGCGAAGGTGAGTCCGCCGGTCACGGTGAGCGGCCGGGTCGGGTCACGGGTCGGCAGTCCGATCTCGTTGGCGGCCACCTGTACGGCGGACGGGAAACACGAATACACGTCCACATAGGCCAGCTCCTCGATGTCGACCCCGGCGAGCTCCAACGCCCGGGCCGCGCCGATACGGATCGCCGGGCACCGGTGCAGCTCGTCCCGCTCCGCAATGCCGTAGGTGTCATGCGAATCAGTACCGGCGTGCGGGAAGACCCAGGTGTCCCTGGGAATCTGAAGGTGCTCGGCCTTCTCGGCCGAGCAGAGGATCACTGCTGCGGCCTGATCGACCATATTGTTGGAATTCATCAGCTTGGGATAGGGAGTGCTGATCATCCGGTTGCCGGGCCCGGGATGAGCGATCCGCCCGGCCGACATCTGCTCGCGGACCCAGGCATGCGGGTTTTCCGCGGCCACGGCACTGAACCCCGCCCACAGCTCGCCGATCCGCCGCTGGTGATCGTTGATCGACTCGCCGTTGGCGATGCGCAAGGCTTGTTCGAAGAGCGGATACACGAAGGACGGCCGGTCCAGGCCGATCCGGTCCTCCCCGGGGCCTGCCATCGGCACGCCGCCCTCGCCACCGGGGGGCACCGGCACCGACTCGCCCTGACGGGTCCAGTCCGGTCGCAGCCCGTTGGCCCGCAGCCGCATCCGGGTCCGCCAGGTTTCTCCGCCGGCGAGAAGCACGGTGTCGGCGCGACCCTGCTGGATGTCGCGACAGGCCCGGTTGAGCAGCGACTGCGGGGTGTTCCCGCCGATTCCGGTGTAAACGGTGGCGGCATCGGCCGCCCCGATCCGCTCGCCGAGCAGCAGGCCGGGGTCGCGATACCGCCAGGACAGCAGATTGACCACCCTGATGGAGTCCAGGGCCTGCAACACGCGGGGGTCGGCGGCTTCACAGGCCGCTGACGCCATCAGGTCGACGGGTTCGACCTCGGGTGACTCGTCGCGCTGGTTGACCTGACCGACACCGATGATCACCGGTGTGTGCGGGTCCAGGCTCATCGACGACCCCTTCCGTTGACGGGTGTCAACTTAACACCGGGATCCCGCCCGCGACCATGCGGGCCTCCGAACACCGTTTCGCACCAAGTTCGTTCCGGGCGAACGGACTTCGATGATCGCCGCGCTGCTCCGGACCGTGCTGCTCCGGATCAGCCGCCCGCGGGCCCGGTCCGGTAGATCGACTTCAACTCGAAGAACTCCTCGAGGCCCTCCGGGCCGAGTTCCCGACCGATGCCGCTGGCCTTGACCCCGCCGAATGGAGCGCCGATGTCCAGTTGATAGTCGTTGATGCCGACCG
>JAHZJY010000082.1 GCA_022600695.1 Actinomycetes bacterium
GCCTGGTAGACCGCCCGGATGGTCACCCGCTCTTCCCGGCTGACGTTCATGATGTGCAGACCCAGCCGGTGGGACAGGGCCCGGCACACCAGAACTCCGCGCACACTGTTGCCCCGGCTGTCCAGTAACGGCGAGTACACCCCGATACCGAGCTGGCCGGGCAGGACCGCGGCGATCCCGCCTCCCACTCCGCTTTTGGCCGGCATACCGACTGCGCTCACCCAGTCGCCGGCGCCGTTGTACATGCCGCAGGTGACCATCACACTCAGGGTTCGTTGTACGACTGGGCCCCTGGCGACTTGTCTGCCGGTCTGCGGGTTGATACCGCCGCGGGCCAGGGTGGCCCCCATCCTCGCCAGGTCGACACTGGTCACCCGCAGCGAACACTGCCGGAAGTAAACGTCGAGTACCTCGTCGGGATCATCAAACACCCCGAAACTGGTCAGCATGTAGGCGATCGCCCGGTTGCGGTTTCCGGTGGCCTTCTCCGAGCGATAAACGTCCTCGTCGAGTTCCAGCGGTCGTCCGGCGCAGGCGGAGTAGAAGTCCTGGATCCTGGCGAAGCGCTCGTCGGGGGTGGAACCAGGGACCAGCGATACCGCGGCGATGGCCCCCGCGTTGATCATGGGGTTCTTCGGCGTCCCGGTGCGCTCATCGACGCTGATCTCGTTGAATGCGTCCCCGGACGGCTCGACACCGATCTTGGCATCCACAGCAGTGAGCCCCACCAGGTCCAGCGCCAGTGCGTAGGTGAACGGCTTGGAGATCGACTGGATCGTGAATTCGGTTCGAGCGTCGCCGGATTCGTACAGAAAACCGTCCGCGGCCGACAGCGTGAGACCGAAACCGTTCGGGTCAACATCACTGAGCTCCGGGATATAACTCGCCAGTTCACCGTCGGCGACCGACGTGTACTCGGCCACCAACTCGTCGAGGTAACGCTGAACCAGTTCGGCCATCGAGGGATCTAACCACGGCACCACTGCCGACACACGTGCCGATACGCCCCATATGAGCGGTGGCGGCGCTGACGTCCAGCCCCACCGCCCGGCGGTTCAACCCGAAAGCATTGTCAACCACAACTTTTCGCCTCCGCTCGCCGCGAGCACAGCGGGACAATCCCGCCGAGCCGCCCGACATCCGCACTGCTCGGGCACAGCCCGCAAGGGAGCCGACGCAGGTTCGCGCCGTATCTGACCACGAGTGTGGCCATAATATCGATTCGGTGCTAATTTGACCACGATTGTGGACAAACGCTGAGGAGATGACCATGGGGCCTTCATCCCGGAAGAAACAGCTGGGCGCGGCGGTGTTCGCCCTGGGCATGGCGATGGTCGTCAATCCCGGCGTCGCCGCCGCGGATGACGCCGACGGCGAGACGTCGACACAGTCGGATCGCTCGTCCGCCGGGGGGCGAGCACCCGTGGCGCAGCCACGGGCGCGGCAGCGCGGGAGTACCCCCGGCCGGCACGCCGACCAGCGCGCACGGCCGCCGACACCGTCCGACTGGGGGATGCGCCGTCGGCTGCCGAGCAACCGACGGCGCCCGCGGCAACGCCCCGGGGTCGAGGGGCGGCAGCAGGACCTGAGAGCCGGCGGATCACCGGTTCCGGCAGCAACTCCGGGTTGCTCCCGAACGGCGGCGAAACCGGCCTCAAGGACCGTCCGTCGCCTGCGTCGGTGACCGTCACCGAGGAGCCCGCTCTGGATCCGGTTCCCGTCGTCTCCCCGGTGGCCACCGGTGCGGACATCCCGACTTCGGCCCGGCCGGCCCCGCAAGCCGAAAAGTTGACTCAGATCGAGGCGACACCGGCAACGGCGGCCACCGCCGCCGTACCGGTCACCGACGTCGGTAGCGTCGAGGCCGCGACGAACCTTTTGTCGGGCGGTCAACCCGGCGCCCCGGTTCAATCGCCGATCTCGTGGGTGGTCCTGGCCGCGGCGCGGCGCCAGGGCCGGGCCAGCCAGACCCGGCCGACTGCGGTCCCGGGCGGCAACACACTGGTGGTCGATCCGTCCGCCGCACCGCCGGCGGGGGGTACCGCGGCTTCGACCGGGGCCGAAATCGCCCCCGCCGCGGCGACCGCAGTCGATAGCTCCTCCGTCGGCCTCTCCGCTGCGGAGCGGGCGTTCTGGGGCTCTCAGCGCGGGGTGGGCTTTTCCCCGGGTTCCCTGGGTTCGCTGGGCGATCAGGAGCGGCTTGAAGGCGCCCTGACCCAGGTAGCCGCCCAGGGCTTCAACTCGATCCGCACGTGGGGAACCGATTCCTACACGGGGCGCATCCTCGAGGCGATCACCCGACTCGACCTTCCGATCAGCGTCCAACCCGGCATCTACATCACAAACCAGGCCGACGCCCGCTCCCAGATCGACAATGCACTGGCCGTCATCAATCCCTATGCCGACAAGGTGATCGGCGTCAGCCTGGGCAACGAGCAGATCGTCGACTGGAACACCTCGGCCACCTTGACCGTGCCGGAGGTGATCGACCAGGTCGCCTATTTCAAGAGCAAGTCAGATCTCCCGGTGACCTACAACTTCGCCGGGGAGACCTTCCTGCCGGGCGCCAGCCAGTGGGACCAGAACCTGTCCGGGCTGATCGGCCAGCTGGATTACATCAACGTGCACAGCTACGCCGGGTTCTTCGACAACCGGAACAATCCGGAGTGGACCCCCGCGAGGCAAATCGAATCCCTGAAGTCCTACGAGACGCTGCTGACAACCACACTCGACTCGTTGGGCTTTAGTGACAAACCGATCATCCTGGGTGAAACCGGTTGGCAGAGCACCGGTTACAACCCAGCGGTGACGAATCCGGACAACATGGAACAGTACTACGAGGACGTCACCCGCTACGTGTACGGACCGGACGCCCGCTTCGACGGCATGTTCTACTTCAACTTCACCGACGAGTCCTGGAAGGGGGGCGACGATAACTGGGGGCTCTTCCGCGAAGGCACCGTCGGCGAGATCGGTCCAGCGAAATTCACCGTCGCCGAAGTCGGCGACATCCTCGGTGAATCCGACGGCTCGGCGTTGCAGACTGTCAGGGCCAACGGCGCGGTGGCACTGCTGCAGGATCCCGAGACCGGGCTCGCCTTCATCCGGTCCGGCACCGACCCGGCAATCCAGATCACCCGAGCCGACTCCTACTGGAACGGCGCGGTCCCGCTCAGCCGCGGCGGAGCCACCCTGATCTCCGCGGCCGTCGACGCCACCGGCAACCTCCGGGTCCTCGACTCCAGCGGCGATGTCCAGTACGGCTGGGTCCTCGACGACACCGGCAAGTTCACCGGCGAACAACGCTACGACGCCGAGACACGCAGCTACGCCGAGACGATGTTCGGCATCGACCTCAACAACGACGGCACCATCGGCGCCGGCGGCTCCACCACACCCCAGACCGTGAAGGTCAACGGTGCGGTAACGCTGCTGGAGGACCCCTCGACCGGGATCGCCTTCATCCGGTCCGGCACCGACCCGGCAATCCAGATCACCCGGGCCGACTCCTACTGGAGCGGCGCGGTCCCGCTCAGCCGCGGCGGATCGACCCTGATCTCCGCGGCCGTCGACGCCACCGGCAACCTCCGGGTCCTCGACTCCAGCGGCGACAACCAGTACGGCTGGATCCTCGACGACACCGGCAGATTCACCGGCGAACAGCAGTACGGCACCGACACCAGAACCGACGCCGAAACCCTCTTCGGCGTCGACCTCAACAACGACGGCACCATCGGAACACCGATAATCACACCGCCCGTCGCGCCACCGGTCACACCGCCGGTCACGCCGCCCGTCACGCCGCCGGTCACGCCGCCCACCGTCAGTGCCTACGAGCTCACCGGCTTCAACCAGGGTGAGTTCCGGTCCACCATCGCCTTCAGCCATCGGGCCACGGCCGATCCGATCGTGGCGCCGGGCAACAGCAATTTCAATCACGCCCACGACTTCTTCGCCAATCCCACCACGGACGCCGACTCGACCGTGGCGTCGCTGATGGAAGCCACAGGGACGGCGGCGATCCCGGCTAACAACATCTCCACCTACTGGACCCCGAGCCTCATTGACGAGGGAAGTGACGGGCTGGGGGGTGAGTGGCGATACGTAGATCCCCTGCCGACCTCAATCGCGTATTACAGCGTTCTGCGCCCCAACGAACCGAACGAACTGGTCAACATGCCCACCGGCCTGAAGATGATCGCGGGTTCAGCCATGCCGATGGAGCGCCAATCCAGGGCACAGGTCTTTTGGAATTACATCGGCGAGTCCGCCTCGTATGACCACATCCCCCTGGGCGACGAGTGGCGCGACCTGCCGCTGCAGGCGGTCGTGATCTTCCCGGAGTTCTGGGACGGGGAGCAACTCGACAGTGCGAACCACAAGAGCCACCTCGCCTATGGCAACGGTAGCGGTACCGGCCCCGATGGCCATCCTCTGCTGATCCCCCAGTTGCAGCTACAGATCCATTACGGCCGCATCAGCAACACGCTGCATCTGGTCAGTTCCGACTACATGACCCTGCCGGACCAGGGAAGCGACCTCGATCTCCGGCTGCAGCGCGCCGCCAGGGAAGATCTCAGCTTCCGGAACGCCGAGGAAGGCTTCGCACCGGGCTGGAGTCTGCACGCGGACCAGATTCACCTTCCGTGGCAGGAAACGGCGCCCACGGGTGAACAGGTCGACGGCTTCGCCCGCCGCGAGGCAGACGTGTTGCGTCTGCCGCTCTTCGCTGGTCCCGACGGCAATTCCGCAAGACCGACTCCCACCGGGATCACCCAGTCCTACTCATCCGAAAAGGCAGCGCTCCCGATCTTGGGTACGCCGGGCGACGATGTCCTCGTCGGCACGGCCGCCAACGACCGTCTGGAAGCCCTGGAGGGCAACGACACCCTGATCGGCGCCGGCGGCGCTGATCTGCTGGTGGGGTCCGACGGAGCTGATCGCTTCGTTCTGGAAGCCATCACGGACTCCACCATTGCGGCACCCGACGAGATCGTCGGATTCGGCGCCGAGGATCGACTGGACCTGAGGGGCTTGAACCTTTCGCCGACCTCGATACAAATCCAACAGCAGGGGCCGGCTGCCTGGTTCGTGCGTGCGGACGGAACCGACCTTGGCGTCCGCATCCGCACTGATGAACTGACAGCCGACCACATTGTCCTGGACTGAACGGGAACCGTCGTCGCCGCGCCTCGGCGGCCGCTCACACTCCCTGCGGGCCATGGACGTCCCGTGGGGAGTGTGACACCATCAGCCCATGGCGCCCGTGCGATACCGCCTGGTCAATAGTCCGATCGGACCGTTGACCCTCGCAGGCGCCGGGTTCGGCCTGTCATACCTACGGATGATCGATCAGGCCCACGAACCGAGTCGACTGGGCTGGCAATTGGCCGGGCCGGGAGTATTCGCCCGAGCCGTGGACCAACTCCGGGCGTACTTTGCTGGCGAGCTGATGGACTTCGACCTCGACCTGGAACCACTGGGCACTGAGTTTCAGCGCAGAGTGTGGGCGGCGTTGCAAACGATCCCGTACGGGCAGACCCGCACCTACGGGCAGATCGCCGACCAGATCGGCTCACCGGGGGCAGCCCGGGCCGTCGGCCTGGCCAACGCGCGCAATCCCATCAGCATCATCGTGCCCTGCCACCGGGTGATCGGGGCCTCAGGCCGGCTGACA
>JAHZJY010000083.1 GCA_022600695.1 Actinomycetes bacterium
GACGACTCGACCGCCACTACGAAGTCACCCTCACAGCACACGAAGGCTTCCTCTACCTCAGCCAGATCGCCTTACTACTACGCAGACTCGACCGCACCCAGTTGTTCGACACGCTTTAGCCCCCGAAATCAAGACCAGGGCTGTACATCAGGGGAAGAACGCAGCCGTCATGTCGATCCCGGCGCGCGGAGCAGAACGGTCTTCAGCGCCGTCCGGAACTCCTCGGAGAGGGCGGCCGGGCCCTGCTCACCGAGCAGCACCAGCACGGTGTCGCACACCCCGATGCACGTCCGGTCGATGAACAATGCCGTCGAGGCCACATAGGAGGTACGTCCGATCCGGCCCACCGCCGCACCGGTGGTGATCAGCACCGGCCAGTGCGCCTCAGCCAGAAAGTGCACGGTGTTCTGCGAGGTCACCAGCCGCAGTCGCCGCCCGCCCGCGCGGTAGGCGTCGGGGAGCAACCCGCGGTTCATGGTGGCGCGGGCGTTCTCGTGCAGTGCCTCCAGGGCCAGGTTGTTCAGATGCGCGTTGGCGTCCATATCGCCGTAGCGGGCCGCGATATCCTCGACCACCGGATAGGACTCCAACCGCAATCGCATCGGGTCGGGGCGGGCGGCGGTCGTCGTCCAGTCGGTCACAAGCACGGCAGCCTAACCGGGCCGGGGGCCTCGTTACACTCCGTTGTGCCCAATGCCGACATGCCCAATGCCGATGTCCCCAATGCGGGGATCGACCCTGAGCGCCTGACAGTGACGCTGGCCGTCCTGGCCGAATTGCACCAACTCGACGAGAAGCACCCGGACTTCATCGCGGTGCGCCGGGCGACCGCGCACATGTTCAAGGCCGCGAAGAAGTCGCGCCGCGACGAGAAACGGGCGCAGATCGCCGACGCCGATCGCGCGGTGGTTGCCGCGACCGCGACCGGGGCCCCCGATCGCATCGACGACGAAACCCGCGGCATCCCGCTCTCCACCTCGACGACCACCCCGAGCGCGGGCACCCTGCTCAAGTCCCGGGCCTGCTACATCTGCAAGTCGCACTACACCCGGGTCGATGCGTTCTATCACCAGCTGTGCCCGGACTGCGCGGCGTTCAGCCATGCCAAACGCGAAGCGCGCACCGATCTGACCGGTAAGCGGGCGCTGCTCACCGGTGGCCGGGCGAAGATCGGCATGTACATCGCCCTGCGTCTGTTGCGCGACGGCGCCTATACCACCATCACCACCCGGTTCCCGAGGGATGCGGTGCGCCGGTTCGCCGGTCTGCCGGATGCGCCCGACTGGCTGCACCGGCTTCGGGTCGTCGGGGTCGACCTTCGGGACCCGGCGCAGGTGGTCGCACTCGCCGACGAGGTCGCGTCGGCCGGGCCGTTGGACATTCTGATCAACAACGCCGCCCAGACGGTGCGCCGATCCCCGGGTGCCTACGCACCGCTGGCGGAGGCCGAACTCGCACCGCTGCCCGACGGTCCGCTGCCGGAACTGCTGACCTTCGGGCACACCAACGACGCGCACCCGCAGGCGCTGGCCGCCTCGGTGGCGAGCCACCCGATCCTGGCGGCGGCCGCCTCGCGCGCTGATGAGCTGACCACCAGCGCGCTGGCCGCCGGATCGAGCTCGCTGGAGCGGATGGCCGCCGGTACCGCCATCGACGCCGGCGGGCTGGTTCCCGACGAGCAGCAGGTGAACAGCTGGACCCAGCATGTCCAGGAGGTCGAGCCGCTGGAGATGCTGGAGGTGCAACTGGCCAACACGACCGCGCCGTTCCTGCTGATCAGCCGGCTGCGTCCGGCGCTGGCCAGCTCAGCGGCCCGGCGCAGGTACGTGGTCAACGTCTCCGCGATGGAGGGGGTGTTCTCCCGCCGCTACAAGGGTCCGGGCCATCCGCATACCAATATGGCCAAAGCCGCCCTCAATATGCTGACCCGGACCAGCGCGGGGGAGATGTTCGAGACCGACGCCATCCTGATGACCAGTGTCGACACCGGGTGGATCACCGACGAACGCCCACACTTCACGAAGGTTCGCCTCGCGGCGGAGGGTTTCCACGCCCCGCTGGATCTGGTCGACGGCGCGGCCCGGGTTTATGACCCGATCGTCCAGGGGGAGGCGGGGGTGGATCTGTACGGGGTGTTCCTCAAGGACTACCGGCCCGCGAACTGGTGACGAGCCCCCGCGACAGTGCGTGTCGGTACGCGAACGCGCCGTGGCGGCGAGCGTTTTTCGCACGCTCGCGGCGAGCGCCGTTACACCGGGGGATAAGTGGGTGTGCCGGTCCAGTCGGTGCCGCGCAGCGCCCAGGGCAGCCAGCTGAAGAAGTATTCGATCTCGTCGGTCGCGTCATAGTCCGGATTGGGATCCATGCTCAAACCTCCATCGTGCGTTCCGACTCGATCACTGTATCCCGCCGGACCGCGTGGCAGGGCCGAACCCGCTCGTTGCCTGAAATGAGGGCGCCTAAACTGTCCAACCAGTTGATAGGGCGTACCTGAGCGAGGACAGCATGCCACCGGAGAACGGCACCAGCCGACGCGAAGAGTTGTTGGCCGTCGCCACCAAGCTGTTTGCGGCGCGCGGCTACCACGGAACCAGGATGGACGATGTGGCGGAGGTGGTGGGCCTGAACAAGGCGACCGTCTATCACTACTACGCCAGCAAATCGCTGATCCTGTTCGACATCTACCGCCAGGCCGCGGAGAACACCCTGGCCGCGGTGCACGACGATCCGTCGTGGTCCGCCCGCGAAGCGCTGTACCAGTACACGGTGCGTCTGTTGACCAATATCGCGGAGAACCCGGAGGGCGCGGCGGTGTACTTCCAGGAGCAGCCCTATATCGCCGAATGGTTCACCGAGGAGCAGGTGGCGGAGGTTCGCGGCAAGGAAACCCAGGTCTACGAGCACGTTACCGGCCTGATCGACCGGGGCATCGCCAGCGGCGAATTCTTCGAGTGTGACTCCCACGTGGTGGCTCTGGGCTATATCGGCATGACGATGGGCGCCTACCGATGGTTACGCCCGGACGGCCGGCGCACCGCCGCCGAGATCGCCGCCGAGTTCTCGACCGCGCTGCTGCGCGGGCTGATCCGCGACGAGAAGACCCGGGTTCGATCACCGCTGGGGCAGGCCGGACCGGCCGTGCCCACCGGCAGGGCGCACGCCTGATGCCGTTGGTGAGTAGAACACTCGAGGTCAACGCCGGGGCGGCGGCGATCCTGGGCATCGTCGCCGATTTCGAGTCCTATCCGCGGTGGAACGACGAGGTGACGGCGGTCTACATCCTGGCTCGGTATCACGATGGCCGGCCCAGCCAGTTACGGATCGACACCGAGATTCAGGGCCATGCCGGAACGTACATCCAGGCGGTCTACTATCCGAGCGCCGCGCAGATTCAGACGGTGATGCAACAGGGTGACCTGTTCGCCAAACAGGAGCAGCTGTTCTCCGTGGTCGAGATGGGCCCGCTGAGCCTGCTGACCGTCGACCTCGATGTCGAGACATCGTTCGCGGTACCGGCGGTGATGGTCAAGAAACTCGTCAACGATGCACTCGAGCACCTCGCGAACAACCTCAAGGCCCGGGCCGAGGAGCTCTCGGCGGGCGCCTGAGATTGCCATCGGAAGCCACCGAGATGTCGATGCGCTGCCCTGAAATCCGGCCGTCAGGACACCGAACACCGAGCTGCGAGCGCTTTTCGGCGGCGCCCGGAAAATGATGTCGGGCAAATTGTGCCGTTGCCGCATGCCCCTCGTGAGGGATCGGGTACATTCCTGTGGTCTCTGTTACTACTGAGTTGTAAAGAGACACGGATCACTGGCCGCACGGCTTTGGGGAGGTTGCGTGACGAACGGTTCTCCGTTGCGCCGCTGCGACCGGTGCGGCTCTGCGCCAGGGGTAGCGCGATGACGACGACGACCGGCGTGAGCGGGTATCTGAGCAAGCGCTTCAGAGGTCCGATGATCGCCATGGGCGGCTTCTTCAAGATGTGTGTGCTCACCACCAAAGCGTTGGCGCGGCCGTTCGAGTGGAAAGAGTTCACCCAGTTCAGCTGGTTCCTCATGACGGTCGCAATGCTGCCGACCTTCGCGATGTCGATCCCACTGACGGTGCTGATCATCTTCATCTTCAACCTGCTGCTGCAGGAACTCGGCGCGGCCGACGTCTCCGGTGCGGGTGCGGCCCTGGCCTCGGTGACCCAACTCGGTCCGCTGGTGACGGTGCTCGTGGTCGCGGGCGCCGGATCAACAGCCATTTGCGCCGACCTCGGCGCGCGCACCATCCGCGAGGAGATCGACGCACTCGAGGTGCTCGGCATCGACCCGATCCACCGTTTGGTGGTTCCCCGGGTGTTCGCCTCGGTGCTGGTGGCCGTCCTCCTCAACGGCGCTGTCATCACGATCGGCCTGGTGGGCAGCTTCATCTTCGGCGTCGGCCTGCAGAACATCTCCGCCGGCGCCTATCTACAGACATTGACGTTGGTGACGGGTCTGCCCGAAGTGATCATCTCGATCGCCAAAGCGGTGGCCTTCGGCCTGATAGCCGGCTTGGTGGGGTGTTATCGCGGGCTGACGGTCGGCGGCGGCGCCAAGGGTGTGGGAATCGCGGTGAACGAGACCCTGGTGCTGTGCGTGGTCGCACTGTTCGCGGTCAACGTCATCTTCACGACCATCGGCGTGCGATTCGGGACGGGGAGATAGATGGCGACGGCAGCGGTTCCCTCGCGGTTTCCCCGGTTCGACGCGGGCAAATGGGCCAGCAAGCCCGGCCGTTTCCTCGATAGCACCGGCAAGATCGCCTGGTTCACCATCCAGGCTCTGCGCGAGACCTCCCACGCGCTGCGTTACTACCCCAAAGAGATCATCCGCCTGATCGCCGAGATCGGTATGGGCGCGGGAGCGATGGCCGTGGTCGGCGGCACGGTCGCCATCGTCGGCTTCGTGACCCTGTCCGCCGGTTCGCTCATCGCCATCCAGGGCTTCGCCTCCCTGGGCAATATCGGGGTGGAGGCGTTCACCGGCTTCCTGGCCGCCATGGTCAACGTCCGCCTCACCGCTCCGGTGGTGACCGGTCAGTCGCTGGCCGCGACCGTCGGGGCCGGCGCGACCGCCGAGTTGGGTGCGATGCGGATCTCCGAGGAGATCGACGCCCTGGAGGTGATGGGCATCAAGTCCATTTCCTATCTGGTGTCCACCCGCATCCTCGCCGGCACCGTGGTGATCATCCCGCTGTACGCGATGTCGCTGATCATGGCCTTCCTGGCCGCCCAGCTCACCACCACGGTCCTGTACGGACAATCCAGTGGCACCTACGCCCACTACTTCCACACCTTCCTGCGACCCAGCGACGTCTTCTGGTCGTTCATCGAGGTGATCATCATTTCGATGGTCGTGATGATCAACCACTGCTACTTCGGCTACAACGCCAGCGGCGGGCCGGTGGGCGTCGGTGAGGCCGTCGGTAAGTCGATGCGGGCCTCGCTCGTCGTGGTCCAGATCGTGGTCCTGTTCGCTTCGTTGGCGCTGTACGGCACCAACCCGAACTTCAATTTGACGGTGTAGCGCCCATGACTGCTCCCTTGAACAAGCCCGACAAGCCACCGCTGAAGCTGGCCGGCACCATTCTGCTGCTGATTCTGGCGCTCATATTTACCTTCGTGGTGCTTCAGTTCCGCGGCAAGCTGACGCCGGAAGTCGAACTGACCATGTTGTCCGCCCGCTCCGGGTTGGTGATGGACCCCAACTCGAAGGTCACCTACAACGGGGTCGAGGTCGGTCGCGTCAAGTCCATCGGGCCGACGCTCCGGGACGGCCGCGAAGCCGCAGAGTTCCGGCTCGAGGTCCGCCCGAAATTCATCGACTTGATCCCGTCGAATGTGGTGGCCAATATCGAGGCCACCACCATCTTCGGTAACAAGTATGTGGCGCTGTCGAGTCCGGCCAGTCCCAGCCCGGCCCGGATCAGCAGCTCCGACGTCATCGACGCCCGCAGTGTTACCACCGAGTTCAACACCCTGTTCGAGACGATCACCGGCATCGCGGAGAAGATCGATCCGGTCGAGCTCAACCTCACCCTCTCGGCGACCGCGGAGGCGCTGACCGGGCTGGGCACCAAGCTCGGCGAATCGCTGGTCAATGCCAATGTCGCGCTGGATGACCTCAACCCGCGGCTGCCCCGTCTGCAGTACGGCCTGCAGCGACTGGCAGGTTTCGCCGATGTCTACACCGAGGCCGGTCCCGACCTGTTTGACGGGCTGGACAATGCGCTGACCACCGTCCAGACCCTCAACAACCAGCGCGGCGACCTCGACGCGGTACTGCTGGCTTCGGCCGGATTCGGCAACACCGGAGCCGACGTCCTGGAGCGCGGCGCCCCGTACCTGATCCGATTGCTGTCCGATCTCGTCCCGACATCGGAGGTGCTCAACACCTACAGCCCCGCGCTGTATTGCATGATGCGCAACTACGCGGAAGTCATTCCGCAGGCGAACGCCTCCTTCGGCGGCAACGGCTACTCCCTGGATGCGATTTCGGTCGCCCCACTCGGTGCGCCCAATCCCTACGTCTACCCCGACAACCTGCCCCGGGTGAACGCCCGTGGCGGGCCCGGCGGCGCTCCGGGGTGCTGGCAGAAGGTGACCCGCGACTTCTGGCCGGCTCCGGCGCTGATCGCCGACACCGGAGCCTCGATCGCGCCCTACAACCACTTTGAGATCGGGCAGCCGCTACTAACCGAGTACGTCTGGGGACGTCAGTTCGGGGAGAACACGATCAACCCATGAGCATCAAAGGAATCGCCGTCAAACTCGGGATCACGTCTGTGATCCTGGCGCTGTGCACCGCACTCCTCGTGGTGGTCTTCGGACAGTTGCGTTTTCAGCGCTACAGCACCTACACCGCCGAGTTCAGCAACGGAAGCGGCCTGAAGAGCGGGCAGTTCGTGCGCGCCGGCGGTGTCGAGGTCGGCAAGGTCCGCGATGTGACGCTGACCGATAACGGTCAGCGGGTGCTGGTGAAGTTGGCCGTGGACAAATCGCTGCCGGTCTACCAGTCGACCGGTGCGCAGATCCGCTACGCCAACCTGATCGGTGAGCGTTTCGTCAACCTCAATCGGGGCACCGGGGAGGGGGCGGACCGGGTGTTGCCGCCGGGCGGCTTCATTCCCCTGGCCCGCACCGAGCCGGCCTTGGACCTCGACGCCCTGATCGGTGGTTTCAAGCCCCTGTTCAAGGCCCTCGAACCGGAGAAGGTCAACAACATCGCCACCTCCCTGGTCACTGTCTTCCAGGGCCAGGGCGGCACCGTGGCCAATATCCTGAGCCAGACCGCGCAGCTGACCTCCACCCTCGCCGAACGCGACCGCGCCATCGGCGAGGTGATCACCAACCTGAACACGGTTCTGACCACGATCAACAAGCACGAGAAGGAATTCGACCAGACGGTCAACAACTTCGAGGTGCTCATCACCGGTCTGAAGAACCGGGCGGATCCGCTGGCCGGCTCGATCGCCGATATCAGCAACGCCTCCGGAACGCTGGCGAGCCTGCTCGCCGAGGATCGGCCGCTGCTGCAGGAAACCATTCCGAAGGTCGGGACCATCCTGCAGCCGTTCTCCGACGAGCCGGAGAAGCTGGAGGAGCTGTTGGTCCAGTACCCGCCGGCTATCAACATGATCGGCCGGGTCGGCGGTATCTACGGCGACTTCTACAACTTCTATCTGTGCGACCTGAGCCTGAAGCTCAACGGCCTTCAGCCCGGTGGACCGGTGCGCACCGTGCGGATCACCAAGCAGCCGTCGGGGAGGTGCACGCCGCAATGATGACCCTTCAGGGCGACAACCGGGTTCGGGTTGGGCTGCTCGGTCTGTTGATCCTGGTGATGGTTGTGGCCGTCGGCCAGAGCTTCGCCAGCGTTCCGATGCTGTTCGCCAAGCCGCTGTACTACGCCCACTTCGCGGACTCGGCCGGGTCCAACCCCGGTGACAAGGTCCGGATCAATGGTTTCGACGTCGGTCAGATGAAGTCGCTGGAAATCGACGGGGACCGGGTCAAGGTCGGTTTCACGCTGGGCGACTACCGGATCGGCACCGACAGCCGGGTGTCCATCCGGACCGACACCATCCTCGGCAAGCGGGTGATGGAGATCGAGTCGCGGGGCAGTAAGCCGCTGGCGGTCAACGCAACGCTGCCGCTGGAGCAGAGCACCACTCCCTACCAGCTCTACGATGCGTTCTCCGACCTGACCACGGAGACCGCCGGCTGGGACCTCAAGGCGGTCCGGGCGTCGCTGAACGTGTTGTCGGAAACCCTCGACGCCAGCTCGCCGGAACTCAAGGCGGCCCTCGACGGGGTGGCACGGTTCTCCGACACCATCGGCAAGCGCGATGAGGAGTTCAAGGATCTGCTGGTCCAGGCGAACAAAGTGGCCGGGGTCCTGGGCAACCGCAGCGAACAGATCAACCGGCTGCTGGTGAACACCCAGGTGCTGCTGGCGGCGGTTAACGAACGCGGTCAGGCCATCGACATGCTGCTGCGGAACGTCTCCGGGGTGTCCCAGCAGTTCGCGGGGTTCGTCGACGACAACCCGAATCTGACCAGCGTGCTGCAGCAGTTGGAAATCGTCACCGATGTGCTCGTCAAGCGCAAGGAAGAACTGGCCTACTCGATTGAGACCGGGGCGAAATTCATGGGTTCGCTCGTCGAGGGCATCGGCTCCGGCCCGTTCTTCAAGGCCCTGGTGGTGAATCTGCTGCCGTACCAGATTCTGCAGCCCTGGGTTGATGCGGCGTTCAAGGAGCGCGGTATCGACCCGGAGGAGTTCTGGCGCAACGCGGGCCTGCCGTCGTTCCAGTTCCCGGACCCCAACGGCGCCACCCAGCCCAATGGTGCGCCGCCGGCCGCTCCGGAAGTTCTCGAGGGCACACCGGAGTTCCCCGGCCCGGCGGTGCCGCCCGGATCGCCGTGTTCCTACACCCCGGCCGCAAATGGTATTCCGAGCCCGGGCAACCCGATGCCCTGCGCCGGAGCGACCCAGGGTCCGTATGGTCCGGTGCCCGGCGGGTTCGGACCGCCCGGGCTGCAGATGTCTGCCCCCAACCCGGCGGCGGCCACGCCCAACCATGGTGTGCCGGCGGCAGCGATACCGGGTCTGCCCGGTCCGCTGGTTCCCGGTGCACCCGGACCGGCGCTGGCACCCGGCCCGCCCGGTGCCAGGACGGTTCCGGTCGGCCCGGTGCCGGGTCCGGCGGATGCTCCATCGATCGCGCCACTCGATACGGGAGGGGCCTAGCCGATGTCGGTCCGTAATGTGGATCTTTCGAAAATCTCCCGCGGCGGGATGATCATTGCCGCGGTCGCCGTCATCCTCGGCATTGTCGGTGCCTATGTCGGATATCAGCTGTATCGCAAGGCAGCCACGACCACGGTCGTCGCCTACTTCACCGACGCCATGGCGCTGTACCCGAATGACCGCGTCCAGATCATGGGCGTCAAGGTCGGCAAGGTCGACAGCATCGAGCCGGCCGGCGACAAGATGAAGGTGACGCTGAGCTTCGACAGCAAGTACAAGGTGCCTGCGGATGCCACCGCATCGGTGCTGAACCCGACCATCGTGGCCTCACGCGTGGTTCAGTTGTCGCCGCCGTACTCCGGGGGACCCGTCCTCGCTGACAATGCCGTGATTCCGCTGGAACGCACCCAGGTCCCGGTCGAGTTCGACGATATCCGGGTCCAGCTCGACAAGCTGGTGACCGAACTCGGCCCGACACCGAGCCAGCCCAGGGGGCCGCTGGGTGACCTCGTTGAGTCATTAGCCGACACGCTCAGCGGTAAGGGTCAGCAGATCAACACGACCTTCCGCGCGCTCTCCGATGCGATCGGGGCCCTCAACGGAGGTCGCGGCGACCTCTTCGAGGTCACCAAGAGCCTCGCGGTGTTCGTCAACGCCCTGCATCAGAGCGATCAGCAGTTCGTCGCGCTGAACAACAACCTGGCCACCCTGACGACCTCGTTGAACAACTCCGACCAGGAACTGGCCCAGGGTTTGCGGGATATCGACACCCTGCTCACGACAGCGCGCACGTTCGTCGATGACAACGGTTCGCTGCTGTCCAGCAACCTCAACAATCTCGCCGATGTGACCAATCGGCTGATGCAGCCCGACGCACGCAATGGCATCGAGACGCTGCTGCACACCTACCCCAACCTGCAGTCGAATATCAACAACATCTACCACCCGACGCACGGCTCGATCGTCTCGATCCCGGCGATCGCCAGTTGGGCCAACCCGATGCAGTTCCTCTGCAGTGCCATCCAGGCCGGCAGCCGCCTGGGCTATCAGGACTCTGCGGAATTGTGTGCCCAGTATCTGGCGCCGATCCTGGACGCCACCAAGTTCAACTACCTGCCGTTCGGGGTCAACCAGTTCGCCAGTGCGGCGACGCTACCGAAATACGTCGCCTACTCCGAGGAGCGGCTGCGTCCGCCGCCGGGTTACAAGGACACCACCGTTCCGGGTATCTGGTCGCGGGACACGCTGTTCTCGCACGGTAACCACGAGCCCGGCTGGATCGTTGCACCCGGTATGCAGGGCGTGGAGGTCCAGCCGTTCACGGCGAATATGCTGACCCCCGACTCGCTCGCCGCTCTGATGGGTGGTCCGGACCCGGCCTCGTATCCGGCCGGCGGGCCTCGTGGCGGCGCGCCGTCGAACTCCTACGACCAGAACAACCCGCTACCGCCACCCTGGTATCCGGGGGCGCCGCCCAACCCGCCGCCCGCGCCGGGTGTGATTCCCGGGCCGGCGCCCGCCTCGGAGCTGATCGGACCGCCGGTGCCCGGACCGGCTGCGCCTGCGGCACCACTGCCGGGACCGTTGTTGCCTGCTGAAACGGGGGCTGGACAGTGACCGTGAAATCCCAAGTCCGGCGGCTGAGTCGCCGTGCGCTGGCCCTCGGCGCTGCGGCGGTGACGCTCAGTTCCTGCGGGTGGCAGGGCATCGCCAACCTGCCCCTCGCGGTCGGCCCGGGCAGCCAGCAGGGTTCGGAAACCGTGTACGTGCAAGTCGCCGATACCTTGGCGCTCAACGTCAACAGCCGGGTCCGGGTCGCCGACGTGTTCGTCGGCACCGTGCGCAAGATCGAGTTGAAGGACTGGGTGCCGACCCTGACGCTGGCCATCGAGCCGGGCGTGCAGCTGCCGGCGAACGCGACCGCGAAGATCGGGCAGAGCAGCCTGCTGGGCACCCAGCATGTCGAACTGGCGGCCCCGGCCAACCCGTCGCCGCAGCCGTTGCGCAACGGCGACGTCATCCCGTTGAAGAACAGCTCAGCCTTCCCGACTGTGGAGCGCACGTTGGCCAGCCTGGCAACCGTGCTGCGCGGCGGCGGCATCCCGAACCTCGAGGTGATCCAGAACGAGGTCAACAATCTGCTCACCGGCAACGCCGATCAGATCCGGTCCTTCCTGAACAAACTCGACGTCTTCACCGCCGGGTTGAACAAACAGCGCGATGACATCGCCCAGGCGCTCGAGTCCACCAGCAACCTGTTCACCTACGTGTCCACCCGCAACACCACCCTGGACCAGCTGCTCGTCGATCTCCCGCCGTTGATGAGTTATCTGGCCGGCGCTCGTGACGAGGTCGCCGACGCGGTCATCGCGCTGGGCAGATTCGGTCAGGTGACCGGTGACACCTTGTCGGCCGCACAGGCCGACCTGCGCACCAACCTGGAGGTGCTGCAGCGTCCGCTGACCCAATTGGGCCGGGGCGCGCCGTATTTCCTCGAAGCGCTGAAGCTGGCCATCACCAACCCGTACCCGATCGACAATATGGCGAAGGTGGTCCGGGGCGACTACATGAACCTGTCGCTGACGCTCGACCTGACCCTCAGCTCCATCGACAACGCGCTGCTGACCGGCACCGGCGTGTCGGGCATGCTGCGGGCACTCGAGCAGTCCTGGGGCCGCGACCCGGCGACGATGATTCCGGACGTCCGGTACACCCCGCACCCGAACATGACCGAGGGCGGACCGTATGTCGAGCGTGGCGAGTAACGGGGGAATCTGATGCTGCTAACCCGCTTCGTCAAGACACAGTTGGCGATATTCAGTGTGCTGACGGTGATCGCTGTGGTGGCCCTGGGTGTCTACTTCCTGCGCCTGCCGAGTGTCGCCGGAATCGGCCAGTATGACCTCAAGGTGGACCTGCCCACCGCCGGCGGCCTGTACCGGACGGCCAACGTCACCTACCGGGGCGTCACGATCGGCAAGGTCACCGGTATGGAGCCGACCGAGACCGGTGCCAGGGCCACGCTCAGCATCGGGGACAAGTACAAGATTCCGGCTGATGCCACCGCCAAGGTCGGTTCGGTGACCGCGGTCGGCGAACAGTTCCTCGACTTCGTCGCCCCCGGAGAGTCGAACGAGTTTTTCCAGCCGGGGCAGATCGTCACCAAGAGCACCGTTCCGCAGGCGGTGGGTCCGGCATTGGACAACACCTACAAGGCGTTGGCGGCCATCCCGTCGGACAAGATTCCGACGGTCCTTACCGAGACCGCGCAGGCCGTCGGCGGTATCGGACCGACATTGCAGAGTCTCGTCGACAACACCCAGTCCTTCGTGACGGAGTTGAAGAACAACATCAACGATATCGACGACATCATCGACAACGCACCGCCGATCTTCGACAGCCAGGTCCAGTCCGCCGACGCGATCTACACCTGGGCGGCCAACCTGAACTCGCTGACCCGCCAGGCCAAGGAACAGGACGCCGCCGTCCAGAGCATCCTGCAACAGGGGGCGCCGGCCGCCGAGCAACTCAACACCCTGTTCGTGGACGTCGAAGACGCCCTGCCCCAGACGCTAGCCAACACCACCATCATCGTGGAGATGCTCAAGCGCTACAACAAAGGGGTCGAGCAGGCCCTGGTGTTCTTGCCGCAGGCGCCGATCGCCGCGCAGGCCATCACCGGCACCTATCCCGGTAAGGCCAATCTGAACCTCGCGCTGTCGATCAACCAGCCACCGCCGTGCCTCACCGGGTTCCTGCCGGCCAGCGAGTGGCGGGCTCCTGCCGACACCAAAATGCTGCCGGTCGAAAACGGCCTCTATTGCAAGATCCCGCAAGAGACACCGTCCAATGTGGTCCGGGGTGTGCGCAATCTGCCCTGTGTCGATGTGCCGGGCAAGCGGGCGGCGACACCCACGGAATGCCGCGATGACGAGCCGTACACCCCACTGGGCACCAACCCGTGGTACGGCGATCCGGATCAGATCCTCAACTGCCCGGCGCCCGGCGCTCGGTGCGACCAACCGGTCAACCCGGGTACGGTCATTCCGGCCCCGTCGATCAACAACGGGATGAACCCGTTGGCTGCTGATCTGCTGCCGCAGACGCCGACACCGCCGATGAGTGATCCGGTCACCCGGCCGGGGTCGGGTTCGGTGGTCTGCAACGGACAGCAGCCCAACCCGTGCGAATACACGCCGTCAGCCCCGCCGGCGACGAACACGTCGGCCACCTACGACGCCTCGAGCGGTGAGGTCACCGGGCCGGATGGTACGAAGTACACCGTCAAGAACTCGACGAATACAGGAGACGACGGATGGAAGGAGATGCTGGCTCCGGTCAGCTGACCCCAACCCCGCCACCCGAAGCTGACGAGACGGTAGTACCGGATCCCGACCTCGGCGATCATGGGAAGGCCGCTGGTAGCGATCTGCCTGCGTCCAGGCTTGGCGCCGGCCGCTGGTTGACCGGGATCGTCGCGGTGGTTGCCGTCGGTGCCGTGCTGCTGACCGCCGGGGCGGTGCTGGCCTTGTTGGGGCACCGCACGAACGCCGCCGCGGCCGACGGCGAGGTGCTGGCGGTCGCCGCCGCGAAGGACTGCATCACCGCCACCCAGGCTCCTGATCTGGCGGCGATGATGGAGAGCCAGCGCAAGATCGTCGAGTGCGCCACCGAGAACTACGCACCGCAGGCCAATCTGTACAGCGGGCTGCTGGCCGACGCATACGAGACGGTCAACGCCCAGGTGAAGATCGTCCAGATGCGGGCCGGTGCGGAGAAGCACAACGCGGACGGTTCCATCGACGTGCTGGTGGCCACCCGGGTGTCGATGTCCAACGTGCAGCAGCAGGATCAGGAACTCAGCTACCGGCTGCGGGTTCGGATGCTCCCGGAGGACGGTGTCTACAAAATCGACGATATCGAACCGGTGAGTAAGTGAGCGTCGCGCTCGATGATCTGCTCGACGAGAGCGTGGATTTCCCGGAGACGGTGCCTGCCTCGCCGGCGGGGTGGTGGGGCCGGGCCGGGGCTTTCTGTATCGACGTGATCTTCGGCGTCGGTGCCGTGCTGAGTCTGTTGCTGGTGGCATGGTCCTCCCCGCGCGGGAGCTGGACGTGGTGGGTGTGCATCGTGCTCGCCGCCCCGCTCGTGGTGGCGATCGGCGTCAACCGACTCCTCGCCCCGGCGATCACCGGATGGAC
>JAHZJY010000084.1 GCA_022600695.1 Actinomycetes bacterium
CGGATCACGCCCGCCCACAGGCCGGCGCCGTAGGCCAGGTCGTCCGCCCGCTTGAGCATCATGTACCCGAGCGGGCCGAGCGGTTTACCGCTCTCATCCGGCACCGGCCTGCGACTCGCCCAGTCCTGTACGGCGTCGATCGCGGCGGCGGCGGCCACCGCGCGACGGCAGCGCCGCGACAGCACCGCGCCCGCGAATGTGACCGGCCAGTAGTGCCGACAGCCGGCCGCGCACAGCTGCCGGGCGCCATAGCCGAGACCACGCGCCGCGAGCGCGGCGATATCGCCGGCGGTGGCCTCGGTGTTCCGCATGGCCACGGCCACCCGTCGGGTGTAGAGCCCGGCGAATACCGTGCCGGCCACCAGGCCGGTCCTCGACCCGGTGGCCAACGATGCCCAGGCGAGCAGGCTCCACAGCGGTATCACCACCGGTGCGATGTTGTCCGGATGCCGGGTTGCCAGCGGCGCGGCCGAACCGCCGTAGAAGGCCAGCCGGGCCAGCCATTGCCGCAACCGGGTCCGGTGGTCATGGGCAACCAGTGCAATCGGTTCATAACGCAGCCGGGAGCCGCTCTCCACCAGCCGCCAGCACAGGTCGACGTCCTCCCCGGACTGCAGGCTCGCATCGAATCCGCCGACCTCGAGGAGGGCCGAGCGGCGACCGGCGAGGGCCGCGCTGGGCAGGTAGGCCACCGGACCGTAGGGCACCACCGGGGCCTCCCGGGCGCCGAGGTCGAGCGCGGAACGCACCATTTCGTACCGTCCGACTGCGGTGTCGCCGACATGGAGCGCGACGATCCGGGGCGCGACCAGGGCCACCGCCGGATCACAGAAATGGCCGAGCAGGGCCTCCAGCCAGCCACGCCGGGGCACCACATCGGAATCGAGGAACGCCACGAATTCGGTGCCGCACCGCGCCAGACCGGTATTCCGGGCCGCGGCGGGGCCCAGACTGCTGTCATGGCGCAGGATCTCGATCTCGCACGGAGCATCGGCGAAGGCTTCCGGGGACAGCGGGGTGGCGGATCCGTCGTCGACGATGATCACCCGCATACCGCGCAGTTCCATGACCAGCCGGTGCACTCCGGGCCTGTTGTCCCGCACCGGGATCACCACGGTGATATCGCGATAGGACGGGCCGGAGGCGGGCCGCGGGTGGGCGACACCCGCGTCCAGCAGGGTGCGGGCCAACTCCGCGCTGCCGGCGTCGCGCACCTCCAGTCGGCGGCCGTCCAACATCCCCTGGGCGGCCGGCGCCAGTTTCAGCATTCGGGTCGGCGATCCGCCCAGCAGCGCGGAGCCGGATCCCAGGACCCTGACCCGGCGGTCGACCTGGACCGTGAAACCATCCGGCAGCCGGCTCATCGGAGCATCCCGCCCGGACCGGGTGTCCACCGCCGGATCCGGGCCGCACAGTCGGCGACCATCTGGGCCAGGAGCTGGCGGCCGGCGGCGGCGGTCGCGGTGCTGGGGTCGCCGAGGACCCCTGATCGGCTCACCGCGCCGATACCGCCGCGACGCAGTCGGGGCAGCAGCTCGGAGAGCGGTTCCACATTGCCCGGGGCGATCTGGCCGGACAGCACCAGATGCGATGAAAGATGCAGCAGCAGTGAGGTTTCCGTGTGACCGGCATGGGCATCACCACCGCCGGTGGAGCAGCTGCACCAGCCGGCGTCACGGCCCTCCCGGCGCAGCAGGCCGACGGCGGCGCCCAGCGCCTCGGCGTTACCGCCATGCCCGTTGACGAATACCAGCCGGTCCGCCCATTCGCAGGCGGAGCGCCCGTACTCGACCAGCACGGTGGTCATGGCCGGGGTGCCGATCGAGACGGTGCCCGGGAATCCCTGATGCTCGCCGGAGGCGCCGTAGGCGATGGCCGGCGCGGTGGGGTGGGCGAGTTCGGCGCCGACCCGGTGCGCGACGGCGGTCGCGATGCGGGTGTCGGTGTCCAGCGGCAGGTGCGGCCCGTGCTGTTCGGTGGAACCGACCGGGATGAGCAAAGTCGGCAGACCACCGGAAAGCTGCCCGGAGGTGCACTCCCCCAGTTCACCCCGAACGCTCACTCCGCGATGGTATTACCCGAGCCGCCCAGCCCCCGGTCGAACCCCGGCGGTACCAGCACATCCTCGGGACCGAGGTCAGCAACGCTGGACTTGGCCAGACCGCGCAGTGCGGAGTCGATACCGCCGGACAGGATGTCGAGTACGTTCTCCACACCGGCCTGCCCCGCCGCGCCGAGACCCCACAGGTAGGCGCGGCCGATCATGACGGCGCGGGCGCCCAGTGCCAGCGCCTTGACGACATCGCTGCCACGGCGGATCCCGCCGTCGAGCAGCACCTCCACCTGATCGCCGACCGCCTCGGCGATGGACGGCAGCGCCCGGATGGTCCCCGGGGTGCCGTCCAGGTTGTTCCCACCGTGGTTGGACACCGAGATTGCCGAGACTCCGGCATCGACGGCCCGTCGGGCGTCGTCGACCCGCATGACGCCCTTGAGCATGAACGGTCCGCCCCAGAATTCCCGCAGCCAGGCGATGTCCTCCCAGGTCGGCGGCGGGGTGCCCATCCATTCGCCGTACGCCGCGAAGAACGGCGGCCCGTCCTCGCCGCGGCGCCCCTGGTTGGGTGCGGTCAGGGTCGGCGGCCGCAGCGTCCTGGCCCACTGCAGGAACCAGCCCGGCCGCACCATGCCCTGCGGCGACATTTTGATCGCGGTCCGGATGTCCATCTTCTCCGGGATCTTGGGACTGCCCCAATCCCGGCCGTGCGAGAAGCTCCAGTCGGTGGTGGCGATCAGTCCGACCGCACCGGCGGCCCGGGCGCGCTCGGCGCGCTCGGCGATCGCGTCGCGCCCACCGAGCCAGTAGATCTGGAAGAACGTCTTGGGATTGGCGGCGATGACCTCTTCGATGGGCTTGCTGGCGAACGATGACAGCCCCATCGCGGTACCGCGGGCGGCGGCGGCCCGGGCCACAGCCACCTCACCGTCCGGATCGACCGCCTGCACACCGGTCGGGGAGATCACCACCGGCAGCGAGATCTCCTGCCCCATAACGGTGGTCGCGAGGTCACGTTTCTCGGTGGCGCCGATGACATGCGGGGCGAAGCCCAGTTCGCCGAATGCCTCGACGTTGTCGGAATAGGTGACGCCCTTCTCGCTGCCGGCCAGCAGGGCGGAGTACACCGCCTTCGGCAATCGCTTCCGGGCGCGTTCCTGAGCGACGGCGACGGTCTCGAACCAGGTATCACGGGCCACGGTCAGATCGGACTCTCGTTACAGGGCTTGGCGGGCGGCTTGGCCGGCGGCCGGGCCAGGGTCAGCATCACGGTGCGGGAGTGGTCGGCCCGGGGGCGCGGCACCTCACGTCGGGCGGCCAGTGCGGGCTCGCCGTAGCCCTGCACGCATTCCGGGTCGGGCCCGTCCAGCGGTAGGCCGGTGAAGAACTTCGCCGCCATACAGCCACCGCGGCAGCTGTCGTAGTGGTCGCAACCACTGCATGCGCCGGCCGACTGGGGACTGCGCAGTTCGGTGAACAGCGCCGAGTTCTTCCAGACGTTCTCGAACCCGCCGCCACCATCGACAGCGTCGGACAGCACGTTTCCGGCCAGGAACCGATCGTGGATGGCGAACGGGCAGGCGTAGACATCGCCGACGGGGTCGATCAGGCAGACCACCCGGCCGGCTCCGCACATGTTCAGCCCGGACAGCGCACCCGGTTCCCCCAGCCCGGACAGGTGGAAGAACGAATCACCGGTGAGCACCCGTTCGCCGTTGGCCACCAGCCAGTCGTAGAGTAACTTCTGCTGTTCGGCGGTCGGGTGCAGTTCGTCCCAGACATCCGCGCCGCGCCCGGACGGGCGCAGCCGGGTGATCCGCAGCGTCGCACCGTACCGGGCGGCCAGCGCCGCGAACTCGTCCAGCTGGGTGACGTTGTGGCGGGTGACGACGACGGAGATTTTCGCGTCCGAAAAACCCGCCGCGGCAAGGTTTTCCAGCGCACGCACGGCCATGTCGAATGAGCCCGCCCCGCGGACCGCGTCGTTGACCTCGGCGGTGGCTCCGTCGAGCGAGATCTGCACGTCGACGTAATCGCTGGCGGCGAGCCGGGCGGCGATATCCGGGGTGATCCGCACCCCGTTGGTGGAGAACTTCACCCCGACCTGATGCGCGGTGGCGTAGTCGACGAGTTCCCAGAAATCCGGTCGCACCGTGGGTTCGCCACCGCCGATGTTGACGTAGAAGACCTGCATCCGCTGAAGCTCGTCGATGATGTCCATACATTGCCGGGTGCTCAGCTCCCGGGGATCCCGCTTGCCCGACGAGGACAGGCAGTGCACACAGGCCAGGTTGCAGGCGTAGGTCAGCTCCCAGGTCAGGCAGATCGGGGCGTCCAGGCCGCGCTCGAACTGATCGACGAGGCGGGGCACGCGTGCCGGGGCGCTCATCCGGACACCAGCATGTCGGACTGGGCGAGCACGCGAAGGGCGTTCAGGTACGGGGCCTCGTCATCGCGGCTCACGCCGGAGGCGGTGAGCGCGGACCGGACATCCGGGTGGTCGCCCAGCGACTCGATGACCGTCACGATGGTGCGGTTCTTGAGGAAGGACAACCGACGGGTGCCGAAGTGGTAGAGCAGCGCACCGAACGGTTCGGGTCGGAGGGCGACCTGCGGGTGCAGCCGCCAACTCAGGGAGAGGTCGATCAGTAGACCCCGCACATCCCGTCGATGGACACCTCTTCGACCAGTGTTTCGGTCACCAGCTCGGCGCCGGTCTCGGCTTCGTTCTCCATCTGGGGCATCCTTTCGGCGGTTAGCCGACGCACGAGCGTCGCGACCGCCAGAATATGGCATCAGGTGTCGAAAAGGGAAGGTTTGGGCCGATGACTGCTACCGAACATCCGGCCCGCGCCGGCCGCCGGCGTTCGACCACCCCGGACCACATCGCCGACGCGGCCCTGGACCTGTTCGCCGCCTACGGATTCGGCGAGGTCAGCGTCGACGATGTCGCGCGGGCCGCCGGGATCGGCCGGCGCACCCTGTTCCGCTACTACCCGTCGAAGAACGCCATCCCGTGGGGGGACTTCACCTCGCACCTCACACACTTCGCAACCCTGCTGGACCACACCGATCCGCAGGTGCCGATCCGGGTGGCACTGCGGGAGTCGCTGCTGGAATTCAACACCTTCGAGGACTCGGAGGCCGCCCGGCACCGGGAACGGATGCGGGTGATCCTGCAGACCCCGGAACTGCAGGCCCACTCGATGACCATGTACGCCGGCTGGCGCGCGGTGGTGGCGGACTTCGTCGCACGGCGCACCGGCACGCAGCCATCCAGTCTGGTTCCGCAAACCGTGGCCTGGCTGATGCTCGGGGTGGCGCTGTCGGCCTACGAGTACTGGCTGACCGATGAGGGGGTGTCGCTCCCCGAGGCCCTCGGCGAGGCGTTCGACGCCGTCGCCGACGGGCTTCCCTGACCCCGCCGGGACGTCGCCGGGTCCGGTCAGCGCCCGCTGAAGGTCACGATGTTCTGGTCCAGGATCAGCTCATCGGTGTGCTCGGAGCTGCTCAGGCCGGGCACGGTGACCAACGGGACGCCGGTGCTCTCGGCGGCGTCGAAGTCCGCGGTGCCGACCACCTGCCCGGTGAGCTCGAAACGGTCGTATAGATACGGAAGACCCTGGGAAGCGAGCGGTGAAGCCGCATCCATCACATGCAGATGCAGATGCGGTGCGACGGAGTTGCCGGAGTTTCCGACCAGGCCGATCACCTCACCGGGCGCGACGCGGTCGCCGAGTCGCACCCGGACACTGCCCGGCTGCATGTGCGCGTAGTTGACGAAGAAGCCGTCGCCGATGTCGAGGACGACGAAGTTTCCGTCCGCCTCGTCCAGCGGGATACCGGCCGGATAGCTGCCGGGCACCTGTTCGGGCAGATCGTTGCGGGTGCCGACGACGGTTCCGCCGGCGACGGCGTGGACCTCCCGGCCGAAGATCACGTAACTCGCCGGATCACTCGGATCCCCGGTGAAGATCCGATTGTCGCCGTCGGCCTGCTCGTAGTCGATGGCATACCGCTGTGCCACAAAGGTGCTGCCGTTCACCGGCAGGATGGCACGGGTGTGCCGAACCGCATCGCAGCACCCGTCGGCGGCGATGTACCGCTGACCTCGAAGCGGCGCCGACAGTGTCGGCAACGTGCGATCGTCGACCGGCGTCGGGCCGATGCGCTCGGTGAGCCGGCCCCTGCCCGGTGGTGCGGCCTCGCTGTTGATGCTCACCTCGTGGATCAGGTTCTCGGGCGGCGCCGCATCCGCATCGAGGGCCAGATGCAGGAAGACGGTGCCCGAGCGACCGGATTCCAGACGGTCGGCGCCGTCCCGGGTTCCCGCGGGCTGCAGGCGCCGGCCCACCTCCCCGGCGTCGAGTTCTTCGACCACGGCGCCGGAGTCGGCGTCGAGCACGGTGATCCCGTCGACGGTCGTGGTGCCGCTGGAGAAGTTGGTCACCGACAGCTCGTAGACCAGGTGGGTCTTGCCGTCGGAACCCGCAAACGGAACGGGCGGGAACGCAACCGATCCGATGAGCGGGGTGAGCGTGTCTGCGGCGAGGGCCGCGGGTGGGGCCTCAGGTGGGGCCTCCAGTGGGGCGGAGGCCGGGGTGTCGCCACCGCCCGCCGATGATCCGCAGCCGAGGCAGGCGAAGGCGATCGCCGCGCTGAGCCCGAGTCCGCAGACCCACCGACCCGCCATCACGTTGCCTCCACTGTCTCCGGTAGCCGGTCGGGCTACAGCACCTCGCCGATCGGCGCCCCGGCGGCGATCTTGGCGCGCGCCTTCATCACCTTGCCCGGCATCCCGCCGCCGACCACCCCGACCAGGATGCCGTCCCGTTCATAGAAGGCCAGGAACTTACGACCGTCGTCGTGCGCCACGTGCACGGTGTCACCGGGCGCCGGTTCACCGAGGCACTGGATTTTGACATCGTACTGATCGCTCCAGAAGTACGGCACCGTCGCCACCTCGGGCGGATCCTGGCCGAGGATGGCGGGCACCATCACCCGGGCCTGATCGGCGACATTGCTCCAGTGTTCGACCCGCACCTGATGGCCGGCCGCATCGCGCCAGGACGCGACGTCACCGAGGGCCCACACACGGGGCTCGCTGGTGCGACCCACCTGATCGCAGGCCACCCCGTTGTCCAGGGCGACCCCGCTGCCCACCAGCCAGTCGGTGGCCGGGCGCGAGCCGATCCCCACCACCACCAGGTCGGCCTCCAGCACGGTGCCGTCGGTGAGTTCCACGGCGCTCACCTCGGAGACCCCCCGCACCTCGGCCACCCCGACCCCGGTGCGCACGTCCACCCCCTCGGCCCGGTGCAGCCGTGCCACCAACTCACCGATCCGCTCACCCAGCACCCCCGCCAGCGGGGTCGGCTGCGGCTCCACCAGCACCACCTCCAGCCCCAGCTTGCGCAGGCTCGCGGCCACCTCACAGCCGATGAAACCGGCTCCCACGATGAC
>JAHZJY010000085.1 GCA_022600695.1 Actinomycetes bacterium
CCCGGATCCGCTACGACGGGGCGCTGGCCACCAGGTCCTGCCCGCGCATCCGCTGGGAGATCACCGCGGTGATGCCGTCGCCCTGCATGGAGACGCCGTAGAGCGCGTCGGCGATCTCCATCGTCGGCTTCTGATGGGTGATGACGATCAGCTGCGACTGGGACCGCAACTGTTCGAACAATCCGATCAGGCGCCGCAGGTTGACATCATCGAGGGCCGCCTCCACCTCGTCCATCACGTAGAAAGGCGAGGGGCGGGCCCGGAAGATCGCCACCAGCATGGCCACCGCGGTCAGCGATTTCTCGCCACCGGAAAGCAGCGAAAGCCTCTTGACCTTCTTCCCGGGCGGGCGCGCCTCCACCTCGACGCCGGTGGTGAGCATGTCACCTGGGTCGGTCAGCAATAGCCGACCCTCGCCGCCGGGGAACAACGCGGCGAAGACCTGGGAGAACTCCCGTTCCACATCGGCGTAGGCCTCGGTGAACACCTGCAGGATCCGGCTGTCGACGTCGGCGATGACATCGAGCAGGTCCTTGCGGGCAGCCTTGACGTCCTCGAGTTGGGTGGACAGGAAGTTGTAGCGCTCCTCCAGTGCGGCGAACTCTTCCAGGGCCAGTGGGTTGACCCTGCCCAATTCGGCGAGGTCCCGGTCGGCGCGTTTGGCCCGCCGCTCCTGGGTGGCCCTGTCGAACGGCATCGGCGCAGGCGCGGTGACATCCTCCCCGCGCTCGCGCGCCTGCTCGTATTCGGCCATCTCCAACTCCGAGGGCGGCAGCGATACTTGCGGGCCGTATTCGGCGACCAGGTCGTCACCGGCCATACCGAACTGCTCGAGCACCATCTGCTCGAGTTGTTCGATACGGAGTGAGGCCTGGGCCTTGGCGACCTCGTCTCGATGCAGTGCGTCGGACAACTCCCCGATCCGAGCGTTGAGCGCAGTCACCTCCTCGCGGGCAGCGGTCATCGCGGCGGTCCGCTGCTGGCGCTCGGCGGCGAGTTGATCACGTGCGCGGGAGGCCTCCGCCACCGTACTCGCGAGATGCCCGGCAACCCGCCGTCCCCCGTCGGCTACCGCAGCAGCCACCTCCGCGGCGTGCTGACGTGCGGCCCTGGCCACACTCGCCCGCACCCGCGCCTCCCGCTCGGCCGCAGCCGCGCGATGAAGCGAATCCGCTTTTCCGCGAACGGCATTCGCGCGTTCCTCTGCGGTGCGTACCACCAGCCGCGCTTCTACCTCACCAGCCCGCGCCGTATCCGCCGCGGCCTGGATCTGCTGACGCTCAGCCGGGCCGGCCACCACGACGGTCTGGGACTCCTGAGCGGCGCGCAGTCGGGCCTCGAGTGTGGCGAGTTCGTCGACGGTCTGCACCCGGCCCGCCTCGAGTTCCGCGCGCTGAGCCTGCAGACGCCGCCACTCATCCTCGGCGGCCCGGACGTCCTGACCCAGCCGGGCGAGCTGCTCGTAGATCGCAGAGATCGCGGCATCGGACTCGTTGAGCGCAGCCAGCGCCTGCTCGGCCGCATCCCGGCGGCTGGACTGCTCAGCCAGTGCACCGGCCAGAGCTGCGGTCAACTCGGCAACCTGAGTTTCGGCGGCGATCAGGTCGGCGCGCGCCTGTTCTATCCGTCCGGCGATCTCCAAGGTGCTGGGTTTGCGATCGGAGCCGCCGTCGACCCAGCCGGCACCCACCAGGTCACCGTCACGGGTCACCGCACGCAGCGCGGGGCGGGCCGCGACCAGATCGAGCGCGGCGGCCAGATCCTCGACAACAGCCACCCCGGCCAGCATCGCCGCCATCGCACCCCGCAGCCGCGGTGGCGCCTCGAGCAGGTCGACCGCCCAGCGCGCCCCGGCCGGTAGCGGCGTGGTGTCGGCGTGCCCGGCGGGCCAGTCGGCCAAAACGATCGCGGCCCGGCCCCCGTCGGCGTCCTTGAGAGCCTGGACCGCCGAGCGGGCGGCGGGGAAACCATCGGCCGCCACCGCGTCGGCGGCCGCCCCCAGCACCGCCGCCAGCGGGGTCTCGTATCCGGGACTGACCTTCACCAGTTTGGCGACGGTACCCAGAACACCTGTGCCACTGCGGTTTTCCACAAGCCAGGCGGCGCCGTCCTTGCGCTCCAGTCCGACCGCGAGCGCGTCGATACGGGCCCGCAACGAGGCAACCTGACGTTCAGCGGCGCGCTCGGCGGTCTGCAGTTCGGCTACCCGTTCGTCGGCCAGCCGAAGATCGACCACCGCGCGGTCGTGGTGCTCGTCGAGGCCCAACTCACCCTGGTCGAGTTCACCGACCTGGGTCTGGACGGTCTCGAACTGGGCTCGGGCCACCTCGATACGGGCGGCGGCCTCATCGATACCGGCGGTCAGCCGCGCCACGCCGTCGTCGATGGATTCCACCCGGGCCCGGCCGGTCTCGACCTGGCCGGTCAGCCGCGCCAGGCCTTCCCGGCGGTCGGCCTCGGCCCGGACGGCGGCCAGGTGGGCCTGCTCGGCTTGAGTTGCCGCAATCTCCCTCTCCGTCAGTTCGGCGCGGGCGAACTCGAGACGGCCCTTGGCCTGCTCAAGCTCGAAGATCAGTCGCTGCTCCTGCTCGGCGACCTGATCGGCCTGGCGGTCCAGTTCGTCGGGATCCGGCCCGGCGCCGGCGGTAGGTTCAGCATCCAGGTACTGAGCCCGCTCATCGGCGATGCGCACCGTCGCGCTGACCCGCTCGGCAAGCGCCGAAAGCCGGAACCAGGTCTGGCCGGCGGCGTCGGCGCGCTCGGACAGCGAGTTCACGGCGGCCTCGTCGGCGCTGAACGACGCGGAGGCCTCGGACAGCCGGGCGGAGGCCTCATCGTGTTCGCGACGCAACGTGGTCTCGATATCGTCGGCACCGGCGAACTCCGCGCGCCGGATCACCAAGTCATCGGCTGCCAGCCGCAATCGGGCGTCCCGAAGGTCGGCCTGGATGGTCGCCGCGCGCCGGGCGACCTCGGCCTGGCGCCCGAGCGGCTTGAGCTGGCGACGCAGCTCGGTGGTCAGATCGGTGAGCCGGGCCAGATTCGCCGAGGTCGCGTCCAGTTTTCGCAGCGCCTTCTCCTTGCGCTTGCGATGTTTGAGCACACCGGCGGCCTCCTCGATGAAGGCGCGTCGGTCCTCCGGGCGGGACTCGAGGATCTGGGCGAGCCGACCCTGACCGACGATGACGTGCATCTCCCGGCCGATGCCGGAGTCGCTGAGCAGTTCCTGGATGTCGAGCAGCCGGCAGCTATTGCCGTTGATCTCGTACTCGCCGGCGCCGTCACGATACATCCGGCGGGTTATCGACACCTCGGAATACTCGATCGGCAGGGCTTGGTCGGTGTTGTCGATGGTCAGGGTGACCTCGGCGCGGCCCAGCGGTGCCCGCGACGAGGTGCCGGCGAAGATGACGTCCTCCATTTTGCCGCCGCGCAGCGTCTTGGCGCCCTGTTCGCCCATCACCCAGGAGAGCGCGTCGACGACATTGGATTTACCCGACCCGTTGGGACCCACCACGCAGGTGATACCCGGCTCGAAACGCAGAGTCGTCGACGAGGCGAAGGACTTGAAGCCCTTGAGCGTCAGACTCTTGAGGTACACGACCGGTCAGCGTACCGGCGGGCCGATCAGCGTTCCGGCAACCCCGCTGCGCCGGTCACCCCCTGACATCGGCCGCCGATCGCGGACTGTACTCGCGGACCGCCGCGCGCGACGCGATCCAGGTCCAGCCCGGTTCGCGCTCGGGGGCGTCCCCGGCCACGATGGTGAGTCCCGCGGCGGCGGCGTCGGCGAAGTCGTCATCAACGTGCACGATGTTGGTGAAGCCTTGTTGCTGGAGCAGCGAGGCCACTGCCGCGGCGCGGTAACCCGAGCCGCAGTAGACGTGAACGGGCCGATCCCGAGGGATCTCGGCCAGCCGGTCCGGAACCTCATAGAAGGGCATCAGGACGGCACCGGCGATATGACCGGCCTCCCATTCCAGAATCTGCCGGGTATCCAGCAGGAAGGTCCCCTGGTCGGCGGCCAGCGCTGCGGCGACGCCGTGGAAGTCAACCTGAACCATGCCCTGCGCGGCGCCGGGGTCCGCCAGCCAGGCCTCGGGACCGCCGGTGGCCTGGCCGACGGCGTTGTCGATGCCGACCCGAACCAGTTCGCGGTGCGCGGCATGCACCTGCTCGGGGGTGGAACCCAGCAGTGTCACCGGTGTGCCCCAGGGCAGCATCCAGGCGAGGTAATTGATGAAGGGGCCGTCGAGGTCGAAGTTCACCGCACCGGGGACGTGGCCCGCGGCGAAGACCTTGCGTGCGCGCAGGTCGACCACCCACTCCCCCCGGGTGATCCGCTCACGCAGCACGGTGGGGTCGGCCGGCGCGGGTGATGACAGGTCGACATCGCGGGGGCCTGCGGCGTTGGCCGGACCCATGTGGGCGTAGTAGGCCGGGAAGACGTCGAGACCGGCGAGCAGGTTCGTCACGAACTCCTCCTCGACTTCGGTGAGGGCGGGATTGATCGTCTTCTCGTTGCCGATGGTCGACGACAGCCCCTGCGCCTGAGTGGCCGCGCAGAAGGAGCCGAAGCCATGGGTGGGGTAGATCGGGGTCTCGTCGGCGAGGGTATCGGCGAGTCGGCGCACCGAATGCCATTGGTCGTGGGCCTGTTTGACGGCCAGATCTGGTGCCACGAGATCCGGCCGGCCGACGCTGCCGTACAGCAGCGAACCGCCGGTGAAGACCGCACCCAGGTGATCGTCCTTACGCACGGCGAAGGACAGGTGGTGCGGGGTGTGTCCCGGGGTGTGGATGACATCGACCGTCATGTCGCCGACTGTGAAAGTGTCACCGCCATGCACTGCCAGTGCCTCGAAGGCGAGGTCCACGTCTCCCGGAACCACGTAGGTCGCGCCGTGCCGCTGCGCGAGTTCCAGACCACCGGTGACGTAGTCATTGTGGATGTGGGTTTCGGCGACGTGAGTCAGCGTCAGA
>JAHZJY010000086.1 GCA_022600695.1 Actinomycetes bacterium
CTCGACGGGCGGGTCGTCGAGCGGGTTTTCGTACTGGCGAGTCAACCCGTTTCCTCCAAGATCGCCACCGCAAGTGCCAGGCACCGTTGCCGGATGTCCTCCCACTCCGCTGCCGCCTCCGGGCCCGACCATCTGCCGCTTTCGGTGCCGTCGGTGGCGATCGGGTCGGCAAGCCGCCGGACCAGTTGCGTCGCGATCCAGCGTCTCTCCGGACGTCCAGCACTGTAGTACCCGTCGATCCCGGCCATCACCGCGGCGGCGTTGTCGATATCCATCGCCCCGACCAGATCCACCAGTTCGGCGTAGTCGGAGCGGCTGTTGCGGCACAGCACCAGACAGCTTTTCATGCGCAGAGTCTCGGCAGCGGTGGGTATCTGCAGTCTGTCGCCGGTGGGTAGTTGCACGTTGGTGGTCTCGACGGGACACCGGCGTTCCACCGGGGAGTCGGTTTCCAGCGCGTCCAGTGCCACCGTGAGCCGACCCCGCCACATCGTCACCGGATGAACCGGCCGCAGGGCCGCGGACCGCGGTCCACGCCCGGCCCGGCCGCGCCGTCGGCCGGTTCCACCGCCCGTGGCGGCGGTCAGCAGCAGTGGCGCCGGGGTGCCGTCGTTGTCCGGCCCGGGCCCCGCGCACCCGCTGAAGGCCAGCGGGTCGGCGACGCTGACGGCATCGGGCGCCAGTTCCTTGAGGCGGGCGGCGTTGCGGACCACCGTGCGCAGATCCCCGGCGGGGGGCGCGATCGACGAGATGTCGTCGGGGATGACGACCAGGTCGCCCAGGTCGACCTTGGGCAGCGGCTTGTCGAAGTCGACCGCGGGCAGGATCCGGGCCAGCCAGCCGGGCAGCCACCAGTTCCACCGATCGAACATGGCCATCAGCGACGGCACCAGAACCATCCGCACCACCGTGGCGTCCACGGCTATCGCGACCGCGCAGGCCACCCCGAGTTGGGCGACCAGTGGCATACCCGCGAACGCGAAGCCGATGAACACCGCGATCATGATCAGTGCGGCACTGGTGATGGTGCGGGCGCTGGTGGCGACTCCGTAGGCGACGGCATCGCGGGTGTCTCCCGACCGCAGGTAGCGCTCCCGGATCCGGGTCAGCAGGAAGATCTCGTAGTCCATCGACAGGCCGAACGTCATGGCCAGCACCAGCGGGGGGATGGTGCTGTCGATCGAGGAGATCGGCTCGAAGCCGAGCCGCTCCAGCCATCCCCACTGGAACACCACCACCAGGCTCCCGTACGCGGCCGCGACGGACAGCACCGTCATCAGGACGCCCTTGAGCGCCAGGACCACCGACCGGATCGAGATCAGCAGCATTACGAAGGCGACCGCAGAAACGAACACGAACACCAGCAGCTGGGTTTGCGCGACCCGATCGTCGAAGTCCTTGATCAGCGCGGTCGGCCCGCCGACGTCGATCTCGACCCCGGCCGCCTCCGGTAGCCCGGGCAGAGTGGCCCGCAGCCAGTCGACGGTGTCCCTGGCCCGTAGATCCTCGGGATCGACCGCGAGCACCGCCGACAGCAGTGCACTGCGGTTGTCGTCGGCGAATACCGGGGGTGCGACGGACACGATGTTGACCGCCTGCCCGGCGACCCGGCTCACGGCATCGAGGGCGGCTGCGTTCCGCGGGTCGGAGGCCCCGGCCTCCGGGGTGGCGTCCGGGAAGGTCACCAGAATGCGGATCGGGCCCAGCGCACCCGGTCCCAGCGCCTCCGCGGCGGCGGCAACGCCGCCGCGAATCTCGTGGGACGCGGGGAACTGCCGCTGCATGCTGTTGCCGAGCACCATCGAGAAGGCCGGCGCCGCGAGGATCAGGAGGAAGGCCGCCGCCGTCAGCGCCGATACCCACGGTCGGCGCATCACGGCGCCCACCCAGCGGGTCCAGAACCGCGACCGGGTGGCCTCCGGTCGTTGCGACCACTGCAGCAGCGGCGAGCGGCGGGCCGCCGCGCGCCCCAGGACGGCCAGCACCGCCGGAGTCAGGGTGGTTGACGTGAGCACCGCGAAGGCCACCGCGAGGATCGCTCCGGTGGCCATCGAACGCAACACCGGGGTACCGATCAGGTAGATGCCGCTCAACGATGCGGCCACAGTCAGCCCGGAAAGCAGCACGGCCAGGCCCGAGGTGGCCATTGCGGCATCGCAGGCCTGGGTCGGGTCGCGCCCGGCCCGTAGTTCCTCACGGAAACGCATGAGGATGAACAGCGAGTAGTCGACGGCCAGGGCGATACCGAACATCGACACCGTGGTGGTGACGAATACCGACATCGTGGTCAGCATCGACAACAGATAGACCACACCCATGGTCACCGTGACGGTGCAGATACCCAGCGCCAGCGGGACCGCCGCGGCGGCCAACGAGCCGAATACCGCGATCAGAATCATCAGCACGATCGGCAGGTGCCACCGCTCTGCGGCGGCGATGTCCTGTTTGGTACTGGTCTGGGCGGCGGCCCCGAGAGCGCCCTGTCCGATCACATAGAGGCGGACCCGGCCGCTGTCGGTCTCACCGGGCCGGTCACCGTCGACACCGACCTGGGTCCGCAGTTGGCGGGCGACGTCGACCGCACCGGTGTTGTCGAACCCGAGTCGCAGCGACACCACGTAGGGGCGGTCCGGAGCGGGGGGCGGCTGGGTGGGGTTCGGTACCACCTCGACGCTGGGTACCTGACGGGCGGCCTGCTCCAGTAGCCGGACAGCGGCTGTCATATCCGCGTAGCTGGCGTCGGCGCGTGGCGCGGCGACCAACGCCAGCGGGGAGGCGCCCTGCTGCGGGTAGTGGTCCTCGAGTTGGTACTGCACGCTCAGCGACTGCGAGTTCGCGACGTCGAATCCGCCGCCGGTGAGGTGACTCGATTGGGTCAGCGTCAGCCATATCGACGGCACGATTGCCAGCAGCCAGCAGAGGAAAACCAGCCACCGGTATCTGCGCAGGCTGCCGCTCAGACGCATCATGAACTGCTGGATGGTTTACTCCCCGCATACTCCGGATTGCCCTGATCAGCGTGGTAGCGAGCCTACCGCAGCGGGTGGGTGCCACCCGCTGATCAGATCCGATGATCGGCTCGCCGGTGTCGCCCTCGCTGATACCGGTGGACGGGCCGGACCGGACGATGCTCTGGCTTAGGATGATGCGCAGCCCCGTCATGTGAGGAGTCCGAGGAATGATGTTTTCTGCCCGCCGTGTCCTGGCTGGAACGGTCGGTGCCGGCGCGGTCGCCGGCGCCCTGCTTGTCGGGCCGGCCTCCACGGCCCTGGCCGACCCGCCGAACTGCACCGCCGCCGATCTTGCCGGGGTTTCTGCCGGGGTGTCCGCTGCTACGTCGGCTTATCTGTTCACCCATCCGGAAGTCAATACGTTCTTCACCGGGCTCGAAGGTTCGCCCCGTGACACCCTCCGCGGTTCGATCCAGCAGTACCTCGATGCCAACCCGCAGGTGAAGGATGAGCTGGGCGGAATCCGACAGCC
>JAHZJY010000087.1 GCA_022600695.1 Actinomycetes bacterium
CCAGGAGGCGCACCTCACCGCCGAAGTGCCGGCCTACCTGCTTCAGATCATCGCGCGGTTCGCGCGCTACCTGCGTGAATCACATTCGATCGACCAGCGGTCCGGGGTTTCGGCGCGGTTCGCGATCGCGGCCGCCGAGACGGTGGCGGCCTCGGCGCGGCATCGCAGTGCGGTGCTCGGCGAGGACGAGTCGGTGGCCCGGGTGGTGGATCTGGGCACGGTGATCGATGTCCTGCGCGGCAAGTTGGAGTTCGAGTCCGGGGAGGAGGGTCGCGAACTCGCAGTGCTGGAGCACCTGCTGCGCCGCGCCACCGCCGACACCGCCCAGCAGGCGCTCGGCGGCATCGATGTCGCACCACTGGTGGCCGCCATCGCGGACTCGACGGTGACCACGGGTGAACAGGTTTCGGCCAAGAATGTGCTGGCCGCCCTGCCCGACCTGCCGGTGATCGACGCCATCTCCGAGCGCTTGGGAGCCCGAACCGAGGGGGAGCGGGCGGCCGCCCTGGAGTTGGCGCTGGAGGCGCTGTATCTGGCCAAGAAGATCGACAAGACCACCGGCGACGGCGAAACGGTCTATGGCTAGACGCCCGCACGGGCACGACGCCCGGTACTCCGCCTACACCGGCGGCCCCGATCCGATGGCGCCACCGGTGGATCTGCGCGAGGCGCTCGAGGCCATCGGCGAGGACGTCATGGCCGGCACCTCCCCGCGCCGGGCCCTCGCCGAACTGCTGCGCCGGGGGACCGGGGACATCAAGGGCGCCGACCGGTTGGCCGCCGAAGCCAACCGGCGCCGCCGGGAACTGTTGGCCCGCAACAATCTCGACGGAACGCTGCAGGAGATCAAGAAACTGCTCGATGAGGCGGTGCTGGCCGAACGCAAGGAACTCGCCAGGGCGCTTGACGACGACGCCCGCTTCGCCGAGATGCAGATCGAGTCGCTGTCGCCCTCACCGGCCAAGGCCGTGCAGGAACTGGGCGACTACACCTGGCGTAGCGAAGAGGCGAAGCAGAAGTACGACCAGATCAAAGATCTGCTCGGCCGCGAGATGCTCGACCAGCGTTTCGCCGGGATGAAGCAGGCCCTGGAAAACGCATCCGATGAGGACCGCCGGGCCGTCAACGAGATGCTTGACGACCTCAACGACCTGCTCGACAAACACGCCGCGGGGCAGGACACCGGCGAGGACTTCGAAAACTTCATGGCCAAGCACGGCCAGCACTTCCCGGAGAATCCGCGCAATGTCGAGGAGTTGCTCGATTCGCTGGCCAAGCGGGCGGCGGCCGCCCAGCGTTTCCGCAACAGCCTGTCCGCCGAGCAACGCGCGGAGCTGGATGCGTTGGCGCAGCAGGCTTTCGGCTCCCCGCAGCTGACGAATGCCCTGAGCCGGCTGGACGGCCACCTCCAGGCTGCTCGCCCCGGGGAGGACTGGGATGGTGCTGCGGAGTTCTCCGGGAACAACCCGCTGGGGATGGGACAGGGCGCGCAGGCGCTGGCCGATATCGGCGAACTCGAGCAGTTGGCCGAGCAGCTGTCGCAGGGCTATGCCGGGGCCACCATGGACGATGTCGATCTGGATGCATTGGCCCGCCAACTCGGCGATCAAGCCGCTGTTGACGCGCGGACCCTCGCCGAGTTGGAGCGCGCGCTGATGAACCAGGGCTTCCTGGACCGGGGTTCTGACGGGCAGTGGAGACTGTCCCCGAAAGCCATGCGTCAGCTCGGCAGAGCGGCGCTTCGCGATGTGGCCCAACAGCTGTCCGGGCGGCACGGTGAGCGTGAGACGCGTCGCGCCGGCGCGGCCGGCGAGCTCACCGGGGCCACCCGGCAGTGGTCCTTCGGCGACACCGAGCCGTGGAATGTCACCAGAACCGTGGTCAATGCGGTGCTGCGCACCTCGGCTACCAGTGCGGTGCTGCGCCGGTCCGGGTCGGGTGGTGCCGACAGCAGCGTCCGGATCGCCGTCGACGATGTCGAGGTCTCCGAGACCGAGACCCGTACCCAGGCGGCGGTGGCACTGCTGGTGGACACGTCATTCTCGATGGTCATGGAGAACCGTTGGCTGCCGATGAAGCGCACCGCGCTGGCTCTGCATCACCTGATGAGCACCCGGTTCCGCTCCGATGCCCTACAGATCATCGCCTTCGGGCGGCACGCCCGCACGGTGAGCGCCGCCGAACTCACCGGTTTGGAGGGGGCCTACGAGCAGGGCACCAACCTGCACCATGCGCTGGCGCTGGCCGGTCGGCACCTGCGGCGCCATCCCAATGCGCAGCCGGTGGTGCTGATCGTCACCGACGGTGAGCCGACGGCGCACCTGGAGGATTTCGCCGGTGGAGGTACCCAGGTCTTCTTCGACTACCCGCCGCACCCCCGCACCATCGCCCACACCGTGCGCGGATTCGATGAGGTCGCCCGAATGGGCGCACAGCTGACCATCTTCCGGCTCGGCGGCGATCCCGGCCTGGCCCGGTTCATCGACCAGATCGCCCGCCGGGTGGGGGGCCGGGTGGTCGAGCCTGACCTGGACGGACTGGGTGCGGCGGTGGTGGGGGATTACCTGGGATCCCGCCGCCGTCGCCGCTGACCGAGCCGGGCGAGCAACCCGGCCGGCCGATCGGGGGGCGTGGTTGCGGCAACTCTTGGGCCTGGGGTGCGGTGTCGCGATTGGTCGCCGCGCCATCTCAGCGGAAAAGCTTCGAGTCGACGCCACATGGTGATAGCTCGGAACCCAAACCGCAGCGCTTCCGCAGAGTTCAGCGGTAGCGATGCGCCCCATTAGCATTTGCTGAATTCGGGGGGAGGCGGTCGGAGCGCGATCCGTCGCAGATGGGGGGAATCGGTTTATGGCAAATAGCCGGCCGAGGTCTGCAACCTGAGGGCAAACTGAGAAAACAGCATCATTCGGCTGATGGGCACCTGCCCAGCAATGGCGCAGTCCCAGCTGAGCGGTATCGGATGGCCTCCGGCGCGGAACGTCCGCGGCCCCTCCGAGGCTCAGTCCAGTTTGCCCAACGGCAAACATTCCCCTAGCATCGAACTGGTCCGCCCGGCATGGGCGTCGGTTCAACGGGGCGTTCGCCGCCACTCGGGCGAACGGTGAGAAAAGGAACAGTGTATGGCGACGACAACTCGGCCGTTTCTGACCACCGGGGTGGCGCTGGCAAGTGCGGCCGCGATCGTGGTCGCGACGCCCACGGTGGCGCCCAACTTCAGCGTGCCCACGCCCGGTGCTCTGTCGACGGCGGCATATGAACTGACCACCTTCTCGGACGTGCTGTCCATCCCGTCATACGTGTGGACCGACCTTCTGTTTGGCAACTCGCAGTGGGGCAACGTCCTCGGACCCCAAAACTTGCCGGGCTCCCGTGCCGGTTACGGGCCGGATTTTGCGGCGCCGCAGGACCAATTTGGCCAGCCGTCGTACGTGAATCCCTGGTCCACTTTCTGCAATTACGGTTGCGCCCAGTTCGGTTCGCAACCAGGAGGCGGCGGTCTGATCCCCGTTGCTTACCTCTTCTTCGACGCCCTGGTGAACGGAGACGGCAACGGCTTTGACGCCGCCAACCCTACGGCTGATGGCCAGGTCAACTGGAACATTGGATTGGTGAACTACCTGTACGAGCCTTTCGCGGCAATTCCGCTCGGCGGCGGGAGTTCCCCAATTATCCAGATTTCCCGGCCGGGCGCCAGCTCCGCGACGTGGTTTGCGCTGCAGGCGACGCTCGGTCAGGCTTTTCCGGAATTGCAGGTCCCGATCGCAAGCCTATTCTGGGGCGAGTTTAACTTGACCATCGCCTTCAACGCTGTTGCGCAAATCGCCGCCACGCTCGTAAGCCAGGTTCCGTTGGTCGGCCCCTTCATCGGCAACAGCATTTTTGCCTACCTCGGTGACCTCCAAATACCAGGCGGTCCCTTCTACCAGTTCGGCCTGTCGGGCGTTCTGAACTACTGGGTCGACATCGCGACCGGCTCTGTGCCTTTCCCCGCCGCGTCAGTGCTTGCGGCGTCTGCTGCCGCACCGGCGGCCGCCGAGGTGACCGCTGCCACTGATGCTGTCGCCGATGAGGTGACTGACGCCCCGGGGGCCTCCGACCCGGTGGGCGCCGAAAGCAGCCCGGCTGAGGCTGCCCCCGCCGGGGCGAGTGAAACCTCCGCCGAGAGCGCCCCGGTCGAGGGGAGCGAGCCGGTCGCCGAGACTGCTCCGGTCGAGGTGACGGAGGTGAGTGAGCCGGTCGCCGAGACTGCTCCGGTCGAGGTGACGGAGGTGAGTGAGCCGGTCGCCGAGACTGCTCC
>JAHZJY010000088.1 GCA_022600695.1 Actinomycetes bacterium
CCGGTCATCCTGGTAGAGCTCAACACAGGGGGCGACCAGCCAGGCGGCCGCGGCGCCGGCGCGGCCGTCCTGGCCGAATCGAATCTGGCCTTCGCAAGCCAGCCGGGAGCCGGCGTAGATCGGATCGTTGGCGGCGGTCGGGGCCGCGAAGCCCAGTCCGCGAAGGGCGCTGGCGACTTCGCCTGCCTGGCCGCCCTGGCCGCTGGCATTGAGTACCCGGATTCTGGTCTCCGCGAGCTTGGCCGGTGCCACGTCCACCAACGACGAGCCGGACAACCGGGCCCCGAGGGTGGGGGCGTCCTGGTCCGTCGCCGTCGGTGGCGCGTTACACGCCGACACCTCGTCGACTTTGACCGGGCGGGTCAGAACGAATGTCCACGACAATGCCGCCAGTACCGCCAGAACCGCCACAGCGGTGATCGCCGGGCGGTAGTTGCGGCGGCGGAACGGCTGTCCGTCCCGATCGCGACTGGAGCCTTCGGTGATGTGAGCGACCACGAGAGCACTCTAGAGGCAGGCTGCGACACGTCGGTGTCCTCCGGACCGGGACGCCCCCGCTCAATGGCCGGTGTGACGTAAAACACATGCCAACTCCGTGCGAACGGGGCACGAATCGTTTGGCGCAGGCGTTCGACGCTGATACAAAGGCCTGCTGAGGCTGGACGAGGACGAGGATGGGACGGATGGCTACCGACTACGACGCCCCACGGCGTACCGAGACCGACGAGGCGTCCGAGGACTCACTCGAAGAACTCAAGGCGCGCCGGAACGAGGCGCAATCCGCCGCTGTTGACGTCGACGAATCCGAGTCCGCGGAGTCTTTCGAACTGCCCGGGGCCGACCTCTCCGGAGAGGAGCTGTCGGTCCGGGTGGTTCCCAAGAAAGCCGACGAGTTCACCTGCGCGAGCTGTTTTCTCGTGCACCATCGCAGTCGGCTTGCCAGTGAGAAGAACGGCGAGTTGCTCTGCACGGACTGCGCGCCGTGACGGCGTCAGCTGCGTAACGCCGCCAAGAGCAACTCCGGGCGCCGGCAGCTGATCAACCAGTACGGAGTCGGGTCGTCTGGGTCCTCGAACACCACCAGGGCCATCGAACCGACCCAGGTGCGGTGCAGCACGTAGGCCGCCGGATCGAGTTGGCGGCCCAGGGCCGCTGATTTGGCGCTGCGCGGTACGGCGGCCGAGCGGGTCACGATAGCGGTGGGGAGGTGGGCCTCCCCGGCCCACAGTTCGACATCGGTGCCGGTGTTGACGACGCGCACCTCGACGCGGCTGAGCCACAGCAACACGCCGACGGCCGCCGCACCCAACACGAGGTAGGGCAGCCACGGCGGTAGGTTCCGGATACCCATGTTCACCTCGGCTGCCAGCACCGCCGACAGACCCACACCGATCGGCCACCACCACCACGGCACCCACAACCGCTCTCGATACAGCACGGTTTGCGTGACGACGGGCGAACCAGACACCTGGCCAAGGGTAGTCTGTGGGATCGTGCTCACCAGTCTCCCGGTGGTTCGACTGGACCGCGACCTGCCCCTGCCCACCCGGGCCCACGACGGCGACGCCGGCGTTGATCTCTACAGCGCCGAGGACGTCGAACTGGCACCCGGGCAGCGGGCTCTGGTTTCCACCGGTATCGCCGTGGCTATTCCCCACGGCATGGTGGGCTTGGTGCATCCGCGCTCCGGTCTGGCCGCGCGGCTGGGACTGTCGATCGTCAACAGTCCCGGGACCATCGACGCCGGGTATCGAGGGGCGATCAGGATTTCGCTGATCAACCTCGATCCCGCGACGCCGATAGCGATCCGGCGTGGTGACCGGATCGCCCAACTGGTGGTTCAGCGGGTTGAACTGCCAGAGTTGGTCGAGGTGGCCTCATTCGACGAGGCCGGCCTGGCTGACACCACCCGTGGCCAGGGCGGTCATGGTTCCTCCGGCGGACATGCGAGTTTGTGATGGCATTCGGACGACGTAAACGCGAACAAGACGGCGGCGCGACCCCCGAGGGGGACCAGAGCGGGCCCGATCGCAGCGACGACAACGCCGAGGGTTTGGTAGAGGCGGTTTCCGACCCGACTGAGCCGGCTCTCACGGCCACCGGCGGCGACTTCGAGGGACCGTTCGACATCGACGATTTCGACGATCCCGAGGAAGCCGTCACGGCCCGCCTGGACCTGGGCTCTGTGTTGATTCCTACCCCGCCGGGCGGCCAGGTGCAGGTGGAGTTCAACCAGACCGGTGTTCCCAGTGCAATCTGGGTGGTTACTCCCAACGGCCGCTTCACCATCGCCGCCTACGCCGCACCCAAGTCGCCGGGCCTATGGCGGGAAGTGGCCGGCGAGCTTGCCGATGCGTTGCGCAACGACAATGCCGCGGTGTCCATCGAGGACGGCCCGTGGGGGCGCGAGGTGGTCGGCACGGGCGCCGGCGCGGTCCGGTTCATCGGGGTGGACGGTTACCGCTGGATGATCCGCTGCGTGGCCAACGGCGGGTTGGAGACGATGCCCCAGTTGGTGGCGCAGGCCCGGGAAGCTCTGGCCGACACCGTCGTCCGGCGAGATGACACGCCGCTGCCGGTGCGGACACCGCTGCCGGTGCAGCTACCCGAACCGCTGGCCGCGCAGCTACGCGCCGCCGCCGCCCAGCAGGCCGAGCAGGCGCAGGCCCAGCAGGCCATGATCGCCGCCCAGCAGGCCGCACTCGCCCAACAGCAACAGCAACCGCACCAGCAACCGGAGTCGGAGCCGGATGCGCGCAGAACCGAGCCCGGGGCGTCGATGCGCCAGGTGCGCAGCACCAGTACCAGCACCGGCGGCTGACAGCGGTTCAGTCGATCGCGGCAAGCGCCGTGAGGCACGCGGCCCCGAGTAGCGTGGGCTGCGGACCGAATTCCACGAGGCTGACCTCGTGCAGTGCGGCCCGGGGCGCCGATGAGACCCACTCGACGGCCACCCGGTAAGGGTGGATCGGGTCGTCTGGTGCGGCCGCAATGCCCAGTGGGGTAACCAGTCGGTGCAGTTCGGCGATGGTCGGTGCCGCATACGTCGCGGCCTCTCGCATTGCATCGGGCAGCGCCGGCCACTGTCGTGCCCAGGAACGGGTCAGCTCGTCGGCCAGCCACCCGGGGCTCGACGCGCGCATGGCGGCGGTGGTGGCCTCTAAACCGTCGCGGTCGAGCACAGCCGCGGTGTGGTGTGCCGACACGGCGGCCGGTGCGCCGCCAGGTGACCCGGTCCACGGTGGAAGCGCGGCCAGGACCGCGACGGTTTGCCGGGGGTGGCCCGACGCCCACGCGGTGGCCACCGCCGCTCCCAGGGACACCCCGCCCACGGCGATCCGACCGTGCCTCGCGCCCGCCTCGTCCAGCGCTCGCCGATAGCCGCTGACCAGTCCGCCCGGCTCCGGGGCCACCACCTCCACCACCGCACCGGCACCCGTCAGGGGCTCGTCGAAGGCCCGCCGCAGGTAGTGCTCATCAGAACCGGTCCCGGGCAGCAGCACGGTGACCACGCCCCGGATGCTGATTGCCACCCCCATGATCATGCCGGTGCCGCCGTCGCCACCCGATGAGAGGGTGTGCCCCGTGGCGCGGCCGGACCAAGAGGTCTACCGTGGCGGTGGCAGTGTGACCGAGTGTTCAGGAGAGATCATGGCTGCGGCCGAAGGGTTTGTTCGCCGCTTGACCCGGCGACTGACGGAAAGCCCCGCGGCGCGAGACGCCGAAGAACTCACCGGAGAGGCCGCGAGCACCGGGGCCCAACGTGCGTGCGATTGCCGACGCGGTCAGGAAGCCACCATGGTCGGAACCTTGCGCAGCGTGGAGACCAATGCCAAGGGCTGCGCGGGCGGGGTGCGCGCGGAGTTATTCGACGGCACCGATACCGTGACCCTGGTCTGGCTCGGGCAGCGCCGGATCCCCGGCATCGACTGCGGCCGCACTCTTAAGGTCTCCGGCCGGGTGGGCATGCTCGACAACGGTGACAAGGCGATCTACAACCCGCACTACGAGATTCACCGCTGATGTCTGCCGACCCGGTCGTGGCCAGGTCAGCCGGGTTCGGGCGATGAGCGAGCCCAGCCGGGCGCCCGGACAGGCGCTGCTCGGTCAGATGGGCGGCGTCAGCGGTCTGATCTACTCCGCCCTGCCGGTGGCGGTCCTCGTCCCGGTCAACACCGCGTTCGGTCTGTTGCCCGCCTTGTTCGCCGCGCTGAGCGCGGCTGCGGCAATTCTGGTGTGGCGGCTCGTCCGGCGCGACTCCGTCCAACCGGCAGTCGCCGGGTTCCTCGGTGTCGGAATCAGCGCATTGATCGCCTGGGTGGTCGGCGCATCCAAGGGCTACTTCCTGCTGGGCATCTGGACATCACTGATCTGGGCAACGGTGTTCACGCTGTCGGTGCTTTTTCGGCGGCCGGTAGTGGGTTACGTGTGGAGTTGGGTCACCGGTGGTGGCCGGGACTGGCGCGAGTCGCGGCGGGCGGTGCTGGCATTCGATATCGCGACGCTGACCTGGGTGGCCGTCTTCGGCTCCCGATTCCTCGTGCAGAACCACCTTTACGACGCGGACAAGACCGGCTGGCTCGGCGTCGCGCGTATCGCGATGGGCTGGCCGTTGGCGGCGATCGGGGCGCTGGTCACCTATCTGGCCATCCGGAAGGCGCAGCGGGCCATCCATGCCGACCGCGCGGCTGACCATCCCGCCGACGACACCGATACCGACGCCGAACCGGCCCGGGACTGACCCGCGGCACTGACCGCTATCCGCGTCCGCCGGCGAGCAGGGTGCGCAGGTCGCTCTCGACCTCTGGCGCAGCGACGAAGAGCAATTCGTCCCCGCCTTCGAGTGGCTCGTCCCGTTCGGGGACGATGACACGCTGGCCGCGCAGAATCGTCACCAGCGCGACGTCGCGCGGCAGGTTAAGCTTCCGAACCGGTCGCCCGCCCCACGGCGTGTTGTCGGGCAGGGTGATCTCGACCAGGTTGGCGTGGCCCTTGCGGAATTCCAGCAACCGCACCACGTCACCTACCGCGAAGGCCTCCTCCACCAGCGATGCCAGCATCCGGGGAGTCGAGACGGCCACATCGACACCCCAGGCGCTGTCGAAGAGCCACTCGTTGCGCGGGTCGTTGACCCGCGCCACCACCCGGGGAGCCGCGAACTCCGTCTTGGCGAGCAGGGAGAGCACGACATTGGCCTTGTCGTCACCGGTCGCGGCGATCACGACATCGAAATCCTCGAGGTGTATCGCCTCCAGGAGGCTCAGTTCGCAGGCATCACCGAAGTGCCAGTCGGCTGCCGGTATCGCATCGACGTCGAAGTGGTCGGGATTGCGCTCGATGAGGGTGACCTGATGGGAGTTCTCCACCAGTTCCCGGGCGATGGAACGGCCGACGGCCCCGGCGCCGGCGATCGCGACCTTCATTCCGGGGCCCCTTCCTCGGGCGGGAGTGCGGCGATCGCCAGCGCCGCGGCGCACTGCCCGGAGATTGCAGCGAGATACACCTGATCGCCTGCCTGGATGACGGTCCTGGTCTCAGGAAGCACCCCGGTGCCGAATCGGATCAGAAACGCGACCCGCGCACTGGTGGCTCCTTCGAGCTCGGTCACGGGCCGTCCGACCCAGGCCTCATGGAGAGCCGCCTCGGCGACGGCGACGGTTCCGGTCGGGTCGCGCCACCGTGCGGTTTGAGTCTCCTCGGTGAGGGTGTTGAGCAGCCTGTCGGTGGTCCACGGCACGGTCGCGACGGTGGGGATGCCCAGCCGTTCGTAGACCGCGGCGCGCTTGGCGTCGTAGATCCGTGCAACCACCCGCGAAACCCCGAACATCTCCCGCGCCACTCGCGCCGAAATGATGTTTGAGTTGTCGCCCGAGGAGACCGCGGCGAAAGCGTCTGCCCGCTCAATTCCGGCGCGCAGCAACACGTCCCGGTCGAATCCCATACCCCGGATGCGTTCGCCGGCGAAGTCGGGGGAGAGCCGGTGGAACGCGGTCGCTCTGCGGTCGATGACCGCCACCTCGTGTCCGAGCCGGGAAAGCGACTCGGCCAGCGCGGCGCCGACGCGGCCGCATCCCATCACCACTACCCGCACCTGAGGTCCTTCCGCCTGATCTGTGTGTCGGCCCAAGGCCGGGCCGTGCGGTATGGGGAACGGTACCGCCATCGAAGGCACCGCCTACTCTTGGCACTCGTGTCCAAGGTTTCGACGGGTGTGCGTCGGATGCTGCTCGGGCAGCCGTTCCGCAGCGACCGGCTGAACCGGACCCTGCTGCCCAAGCGCATCGCGCTACCGGTGTTCGCCTCCGACGCCATGTCGTCGGTGGCCTACGCCCCCGAGGAGATCTTCCTGGTGCTGTCGGTCGCGGGGGTGTCGGCTTATGTGATGGCGCCCTGGATCGGCGTGGCGGTGGCGGTGGTGTTGCTGGTGGTGGTCGCCTCCTACCGACAGAATGTGCACGCCTACCCCTCGGGGGGTGGCGACTACGAAGTGGTCACCACCAACCTCGGGCCCAACGCCGGTCTGACGGTGGCCAGCGCGCTGCTGGTCGACTATGTGCTGACGGTGGCGGTGTCGATGGCCGCGGCGATGTCCAATATCGGTTCGGCCCTACCCTTCGTCGCCGAGCACCGGGTCGCTTTCGCGGTGACCGCGATCGTGCTGCTGACCGCGGTCAATCTTCGGGGAATCAGGGAGTCCCGCACCGCATTCGCCGTCCCGACCTACGCCTTCATGTTCGGGATGCTCGCCATGCTGGGCTGGGGTTTCATCCAGATTCACCTTCTCGGTCACGAACTGCGGGCTGAGTCCGCGGAATTCGAGTTGCAGGCTGAATACGGCGATATCGCCAGCTTTGCGTTGGTGTTTCTGGTGGCCCGGGCGTTCTCATCCGGGTGCGCGGCGCTGACCGGCGTGGAGGCGATCAGCAACGGGGTGCCGGCGTTTCGTAAGCCGAAGGCGCGTAACGCCGCGACCACGCTGGCGCTACTGGGTGGCACCGCGATCACCCTGTTCGTCGGGATGGTCCTGCTGGCTGTTGACACCGGGGTGAAAGTGGCCCAGCGGCCGGCGGAGCAGCTCATCGGCGCGCCCGCCGATTACCAGCAGAAGACCCTGCTCGCCCAACTCGCTGACGCTGTGTTCCACGATTTCGCCCCGGGGATGTATCTGCTCGTCGGTGTCACCGCGCTGATCCTGGTGCTGGCCGCCAACACCGCCTTCAACGGTTTCCCGGTGCTGGGCTCCATCCTGGCCCAGGACCGCTATCTCCCGCGGCAGCTGCACACCCGCGGGGACCGGCTGGCCTTCTCCAACGGAATCGTCTTCCTGGCCCTGGCCGCGGTCGCCTTCGTGATCGCCTTCGACGCCGATGTCTCAGCCCTGATCCAGCTGTACATCGTCGGAGTGTTCATCTCGTTCACGCTCAGCCAGATGGCCATGGTGCGGCACTGGAACAGACTGCTGCGGGCCGAGGACGATCCGGCGGAACGCCGCCGGATGATCCGCTCAAGGATGATCAACACCGTCGGGCTCCTCGCGACCGGGACAGTGCTGCTCGTTGTGCTGGTCACCAAGTTCATATCCGGGGCGTGGATCGCCATCGCGGCCATGAGCGGTCTGTTCGTGATGATGAAGGCCATCAGCCGGCACTACAGCAGGGTGTCGCGTGAACTCACTCCCGGGGAGGACGAACGGGGTGAGATCGTGCTGCCCAGCCGCAACCACGCGGTGGTGCTGGTGTCCAACATGCAGCTGCCCACGCTGCGTGCGCTGGCCTATGCCCGTGCGACGCGTCCCGACGTCCTGGAGGCGCTGACGGTCAACGTTGATGACGCAGAGACCCGGGCACTGACGGCGGATTGGGAGGACAGCGAGGTCAGTGTCCCGCTCAAGGTGGTCGCCTCGCCGTACCGGGAGGTGACCGGCCCGGTCGTCGACTACATCAAGCGAATCAGCAAGGAGGCCCCCCGCACGGTGGTGACCGTGTTCATCCCGGAGTATGTCGTCGGCCACTGGTGGGAAGGTCTGTTGCACAACCAGAGTGCGCTGCGCCTGAAGACCCGGCTGCTGTTCATCCCCAACGTCATGATGACATCGGTGCCCTGGCAGCTGAGTTCGTCGGATCGGGTCCGCCAGGTCGAGGGGCACAGTGCGCCCGGCGATGTCCGACGCGGTTTCGGGGAGTGAAGGTGACAGCCCCGGATACCGTGGACCTGACCGCCGGTCCGGCGGCCAACGGTGGCAGCTGTGTGGCGCGTCATGACGGCAGAGTGGTGTTCGTTCGCTACGCCCTGCCCGGTGAGAGGGTGCGGGCGCGGGTCACCGCCGAGCGCGGGGCGTACTGGCACGCCGATGCCGTTGAGATCCTCGAGCCGTCGGAAGACCGGGTGCGGCCGTTGTGCCCGATCGCCGGAGCGGACGGGGCGGGCTGTTGCGATATGGCGTTCGCCCACCCGCTCGCGGTACGTCGGATCAAGGGTGCGGTGGTGTCCAATCAGCTAGCGCGACTGGGTGATTACCAGTGGGATGGGACAGCCGAACCGGTCGGGAACGGCGACGCCGTTGGCTGGCGGACGCGGGTGCGGCTCGGTACCGCCGCCGACGGCCGGGCCGGTCTGCACCGCTATCGCAGCGCCGAGTTGGTCACCGATGTCCGATGCGCGCAGTTGCCCGCCGATCTGTTGGCCGGCCTGGACGGTCCGCGCTGGCGAAGCGGCGATGAGGTGCACGTGGTGCTCGACGATGATCACCGCCGACATGTGCTGGTCACCGGACCGGATCGGCGCGATCTGGTGGAGGGTGCCCGGGAGTCGGTTCAGCGGGTGCGGGGGCGGGTCTGGCGGATTCCGCTGACCGGGTTCTGGCAGTCGCATCGCGACGCGGCACAAACCTACAGCGATCTGGTGCGGGAGTGGGCGGACGGATCCGGGGCGCGGCGGGCCTGGGATCTTTACGGTGGGGCCGGCGTATTCGCCGCGGCGCTGGCCGAGGCGATGGGCGGGCGTGGCCGGGTGCTGACTGTCGACACCGCGCGGTCGGCCTCCGCGGCAGCCCGAGCTGCACTCGCCGACCTGCCGGCGATCAAGGTCGTCACCGGTTCGGTGCGCGGATTTCTGGCCGGTCAGGCCCGCGGGGTGGATATCGCGGTGCTCGACCCGCCCAGATCAGGTGCCGGACGTGCGGTCATCGACCTGCTGGCCGGGGCCGATGTGCCGCGGGTGATTCACATCGGTTGCGAGGCCGCGGCATTTGCCCGCGATGTCGGCCTGTACCGCGGTCACGGCTATCGGGTGCAGGACATCCGGGTCTTCGACGCCTTCCCCCTGACGCACCATGTCGAATGCGTCGCCCTGCTCAGCCGGTGATCCGCCCGGCCCCTAGACTGGCGCCAGGAAGGTGTGCCGGGAAGTCTGGTCGGCAGTGACCGTCGAACCCGCGAGGTGAACCGTGAACCATCCTGACCCCCGCGATGACCGCCCGGGGTTGCCCACCCGGCTGTTCAGTCGCGGTTCCTGGTCGGAGACCCGACGCGTCATCGAGATTTTCCGCAAGGAGACTGTGGGCGGCGCGGTTCTGCTGGCCGCCGCGGCCGCCGCGCTGATCTGGGCCAACTCGCCGTGGGCGGCCTCGTACCATTCGTTGACCGCTTTCAAGATCGGTACGGACGATCTCGGCCTGCACCTGAACCTCAGTCTGGGCCATTGGGCCGCCGATGGCTTGCTGGCCATCTTCTTCTTCGTCGTCGGCCTGGAACTCAAGCGCGAGTTCGTCGCCGGTGATCTCCGAGACCCGGGCCGGGCCGCGCTGCCGATCGCCGCCGCGGTGGGCGGGATGGTGGTGCCGGCGATGATCTTCATTGCGTTCACCGCGCGGGTGGGCGACGGTGCGACGCGCGGGTGGGCCATCCCGACCGCCACCGATATCGCGTTCGCGGTTGCCGTGCTGGCGGTCATCTCCACCCATCTGCCATCAGCGCTGCGCACCTTCCTGCTGACCCTCGCGGTGGTGGACGACCTGCTGGCGATCGCCGTGATCGCGATCTTCTACACCGCCACCATCAATATCGGCGCCCTGCTGCTGGCGCTGATACCGCTGGCGTTGTTCGCCGTGCTGGTGCAGCGGCGGATCCAGTCCCCGTGGCTGCTGATCCCACTGGCATTGGTCACCTGGGCGTTCGTCCACGAGTCCGGGGTCCACGCCACCGTCGCGGGCGTGCTGTTGGGCTTCACCGTGCCGGTACTGGCCCGCGGCCAGAATGCTGA
>JAHZJY010000089.1 GCA_022600695.1 Actinomycetes bacterium
CCCCACGCCGCGGCGTAGGCCTTGGCGGCGGCCACCCCCACCATCAGAGCCCCGGCCAGACCCGGCCCGATGGTCGCCGCCACCACGTCGGGCCGGTCGATACCGGCCGCCGCCAGCGCCCGGCGCATGGTGGGAACGAGTGCCTCCAGATGGGCGCGCGAGGCCACCTCGGGCACCACGCCGCCGAACCGGGCGTGCTCGGCCACGCTGGATGCCACCTCGTCGGCGAGCAGGCTCACGGTGCCGTCGGTATCGAGACGGGCGATGCCCACTCCGGTCTCATCACAGGAGGTTTCGATGGCCAGGACCGTCAGCCCGCTCATTGCCGATCCCCCCGCCGCATGGTGAAGGCGTCGGCGCCGCTGGCCCGGTAGTACCGCCTGCGCAGCCCGATGCCGACGAACCCGAGACCGCGGTACAACTCGAGGGCGGGTTCGTTATCGGTGCGCACCTCCAGGAAGACCACCGCCTGCCGGCCGGCCTCGCGGTCGGCGTGGTCCAGCAGCCTGTCCATCAGGGCGCGGCCGATACCGTGCCGGTGGTGGGCGGGGTCCACTCCGATGGTGTGGATCTCGTACTCGAAGGGCGCGGTGCGGCCCAGCCGGGAGATACCCGCGTAGCCGACCAGCACGCCGCCGGCCCGGGCGGCGACGTAATGGTTGTGCGGGGCGGTCAGTTCCCGGACGAAGGCGACCTCCGGCCAGGGGTCGTCCCCGCCGAACAGCAGCGCCTCCAACTCCGCGCACCGGGCACAGTCACGTCGGGTCAACCCGTCGTAAACGATGTTCACCGGCCCGCCGCCGCCCGCTCGGCCAGCGTCCGGGCGTCCGGGCGGCGCAGATACAGCGGCACCAGCGGTTCCGGATCGGACCGCCAGTCCGCGACCGCCGCGACCAGACCGTCCGGAGACGGCAACTCCGGCCCGGTCGGCGGCAGGCCGAACAGGGCGCACTGCCGGGCCGATCCGGCCACCCGTTCGGCCCCTCCGGCCGGGACATCGGTAGCGGCCGCCACCCCGGGGCCCTGGTGGCGAACCCCGTCGCGGTAGCGGGCCCAGTACACCTCGCGGCGGCGGGCATCGGTGACGACCAGAACCTCGCCGGTGGTCCGGATCCCGATGGCGTCCAGCGAGCACACCCCGAACACCGGCACCCCCAGCGCGTGCCCGTAGGCCGCGGCGGTGGCCATCCCGACCCGCAATCCGGTGAAGGGCCCCGGCCCGCAGCCCACCACCACCGCATCGACACCGTCCAGCGTCAGACCCGGATCAGCAACGGCGGCAACAATATTGGGGGTGAGGAGCTCGGCGTGTGCGCGGGTGCCGGTACTGACGCGCTGGGCCAGGGTGTCGATGGTGCCGTCGTCGCCGCGCCGCACCACGCCCGCGATCACCGCCGACGTGGCGGTGTCGATGGCCAGGACGGTGCGCGCCGTCACCGACTCCACCGCCAGGCCGCCGTCCGGTTCTCGCCGTCGGGCAGCCGCTGCAGGGTGATCAGCAGGTGGCGCTCGGAGAGCCGCTCGGCCAGGCCCTCCCCCCACTCGACGACCGCGACGGCATCGTCGAGATCGGTATCGATGTCCAGCGAGTCCAGTTCGGCCATCAGGTCCAGCTCACCCTGGTCGAGCAGCCGGTAGAGGTCGACGTGCACCATCGCCGGGTGGCCGGCCCGATTGGCCGGGTGCACCCGCGCCAGCACATAGCTGGGCGAGACGACCGGGCCCTCGACGTCCATACCCAGCGCAATTCCCTTGGCCAGCGCGGTCTTCCCGGCGCCCAGCGGCCCGGACAGCACCACGACATCACCGGCCCGCAGGCCGCGGCCCAGCCGCTCACCAAGTGCCAAGGTGTCGGCCACGGTGGGCAGTGCCACGGTGCCGGCCGCCGCGCCCGCCTCAGTCATGGGACCGGACCCGCAGTCGGCGGGCGAAGGCGACCAGCCGAGACGGAGTGGCCCGCTCCACCAGCCGTACCAGCGCATCGTTGATCACCTCGGGACGTTCCATCTGCACCAGGTGCGCGGCACCGGGAACGATCACCAACAGCGAGCCGGGCAGGGCGGCCGCCATTTCCTCGGAGTGTTTGACCGGGGTGAGCAGATCCTGGTCACCGCAGGCGATCAACATCGGAATGCGGGCCAGCACGGGTAATGCCGCGCTCTCGTCGTGGACCTCCAGCGCGTTCAGGAAGGCCACGGTGGTGTCGATCGGCGTGTCGTGGATCATCGCCTCGTTGAACTCGGCCACGCTGGGACTGATGGTGTCGTCACCGAAGGAGGCGGTCCGCAGGATCGGCCGCAGCATCGACCGGGTCGCACCCCGGGTGCGGTGCACCAGCTTGGGCGCGTACCGCGCGGCGAAGCGCACCGCCTCCAGCGCCGGGTTGTGCAGGATCTCGCCCAATGGCGAACGCGGCAAACCCTCGGCGGCCGAGGAGATCAGCGCCGCGCCCACGATGCGCCGGCCGTACTGCTGCGGGAACTGCCGGGCGTGCGACAGCACTGTCATCCCGCCCATCGAGTGGCCGACCAGGACCACCGGACCGCGCGGGACCATCACCTGCAACACGGTGTCCAGATCTCTGCCAAGTTGCTCGACGGTGTAGGTCCGCACCGGGGCCGACCCGGACTGTCCGTGCCCACGTTGGTCGTAGAAGACCATCCGGACCTGCTCGCCCCAGCGATCGGCAAGGGCCGCGCGCTGGAAGTGGAACGAGCCCATCCTCATACAGAACCCGTGGGCGAAGACCACGGTCAGGGGCGCGGTGACGGGCCCGACCTCGCGCACCACCAGTGGTACGCCGTCGGGGGTGGTGATCACACAGCCGCGATCGGCCTCCAGCAGGGCGAAATCCTCGCCTTCGTAGGCGTCTCGGATGGCCTTGCGGTGTCGCAGCGCCCGGGCCGCCGAGACCCCCGCCGCGGTGCCGACCGCCGACAGCCCCGCGACGCCGGCCATCAGCCCGACCTTCTTCGGGGTTTCGGCACCGGCGCCATCCGGGGGTTCCCGGGGCGGTTCATCGGTCATCGGCACCGGCCTCCCGGTACCGGCGCACCACCCGGCCGCGCGGGCTGGTCGTCACCTCGTAGTGGATGGTGCCCAGCCGGTCGGCCCAATCCTGCGCGGTCGGTTCCCCGGACCCGCCGGGCCCGAACAGGACGGCTTCGTCTCCCTCGGCGACATCGACGACACCGGGGCCGAGGTCCACGACGAACTGATCCATACAGATCCGGCCGACCCCCGGTCGCAGCCGTCCGTTGATCAACACCTCGATACGTCCGCTCAGCGAGCGGTAGACACCGTCGGCATAGCCGATCGGCAGCAACGCCACGGTGGTGTCCCGCTCCGCGATCCAGGTGTGACCGTAGGAGACGCCATCGCCGGCCGACAGGGATTTCACCATCGCCACCGGGCATTTCAGCGTCATGGCGGGGCGCAAACCCATATCGCCGTAATCGGGGATGGGGCTGAGCCCGTAGACCGCGATCCCGGGACGCACCATATCGAAGCCGAGGTCGGGCCGGGTCATGGCCGATGGGGAGTTGGACAGGTGGGCCACCTCGAAGTCGACGCCGTGGCGACGGGCCTCGGCCAGCATCTCGGTGAACCGCTGCGCCTGAAGATCATTGACCGGGTTGTCCGGTTCGTCGCCGCAGGCCAGATGCGACATGATGCCGCGGACCCGGATCGCCTCGCCAACGGCGGCACGGCGCAGCGCGTCGAGCAACTCCGGGTACTCCTTGGCGCCCACCCCGCTGCGGTTCAGACCGGTATCGACCTTGATGGTCACGTCCGCGGTTCGCCCGGTGAGCGCCGTCGCGTCGAGCAGGTCGGCGATCTGGCGCACCGAGGAGACCCCGATCTGCACATCCGCGGTGAGCGCCGGGGTGAAGTCGGTACCCGGGGGGTGCAGCCAGGCCAGCACCGGGGCGGTGATGCCGTCACGGCGCAGTGCCAGCGCCTCGCCGACGGTGGCGACGCCGAGTTCAGCCGCCCCGGCGGCCACCGCCGCCCGGGCCACCGCACTGGCGCCGTGACCGTAGCCGTCGGCCTTGACCACCGCCATGACCTGCGCCGGGCCGGCGTGTTCGCGCAGAACCCTGATGTTGTCTGCGATGGCGCCGAGGTCGACGACCGCTTCGCCACTGACGCCGGGCGGCGTCTGTTCGCCGTTGATACCGGGTGGCGTCTGCGTCGCCGAGGTCACCGATGTCGTGTGCATGTCCATCTCACCGCCGTCGATTGTCCCAGACCGGCCGGGTGAACCGTCCTCGGTGGGTCAGTGTGCGAAGTGTTCCTCGGTGAACTCCCCGCCCGGCTTGATCGCGTCGAGTTTGGCCAACACGGCTCGCAGATCCTGATTGAGCGAGTGCGCCAGGTCGGCGGAGAAGCCTTCCCGCACCACCACCCGGAGCACCGCGATGTCCTCGGCGCCGGCGGGCATGGTGTAGGCAGGCACCTGCCAGCCATAAGTGCGCAGGCCGGCCGATACGTCGAATGCGGTGTAGCCGAAGTCACCGGAGAGCCGGCAGGCCACCACCGGGATGGCACTGCCGTCGGCGATCACGGTGAAATGCTTGCTGTCCCGCAGTTCATCGCCCAGCCAGCGGGCGGTCGCCGACAGTGTCTGCATTACCTGGGCGTAGCCGGCCCGGCCCAGTCGCAAGAAGTTGTAATACTGGCCGACGACCTGATTACCGGGCCGGGAGAAGTTCAGGGTGAACGTCGGCATATCCCCGCCGAGGTAGTTGACCCGGAAGACCAGTTCCTCGGGCAGATACTCGGCGCTGCGCCACACCACGAAGCCGATACCCGGGTAGGTCAGGCCGTACTTGTGGCCGCTGACATTGATCGACACCACCCGGGGCAATCGGAAGTCCCACACCATGTGGGGATGCAGGAACGGGACCACGAACCCGCCGCTGGCGGCGTCGACATGGACCGGGATGTCGAGTCCCTTCTCCTTTTCCAGCTTATCCAGCGCCGCGCAGATCTCGGCGATCGGTTCCAGTTCACCGGTGTAGGTGGTGCCCAGAATCCCCACCACCCCGATGGTGTCCTCATCGACGGCGTCGACGACCTGCTCGGGGGTGATGCAGTAGCGGTCCTCTGCCATCGGCAGATAGCGCGGTTCGACCTCGAAGTACTTGCAGAACTTCTCCCACACCACTTGGACGTTTGACCCCATCACCAGGTTCGGGGTGCGGGTCTTCCAGGCGTCCTTGTCCTTCGCCGACACCCGCTGCTTCCACCGCCATTTCAAGGCCAGCCCACCCAGCATGACGGCCTCCGAGGAACCGATGGTGGAGACCCCGACGGCGGTGGCGGGATCGTCGTCACGCAGATTCTCAGCGTGGAAAAGGTCGGCTACCATTGCCACACAACGGGATTCGATTGCCGCAGTCGCCGGATATTCGTCCTTGTCGATCATGTTCTTGTCGAAGGTCTCGGCCATCAGCTTCTCGGCCTCGGGGTCCATCCAGGTAGTGACGAAGGTGGCCAGGTTCAGCCGTGAACTGCCGTCGAGCATCAACTGGTCGTGGATGAACCGGTATGCCGCGGCCGGCTCCATGGGATCGGCGGGCAGCCGCAGCGACGGGATCGGATCGGTGGACAACCGCCCGGTGTAGGCCGGGGCGATCGAGGGTGACCGGTAATTGACGTGCGGCATGCGTTGTCCTCCTGGTTGGGGTTTAGGGGTTTACAGGTTTGCAAGTGCGGAACGGATGTGCCCCAGGATGCTCGAGGCCGATATCGGAACCGGCACCGGTCCCGGGTCCACGGCTGCGGCGTTGGCGGCCCGCGCGTGGACGAACGCCGCCGCCGCGGCGGACTGCGCCGGTGCGACCCCGGCGGCCAGCAGCGCCCCGACGATGCCGGACAGGACATCGCCGGAACCGGCGGTGGCCGCCCAGGACCCGTGCGCCGGGTTGAGGAACGTCGGC
>JAHZJY010000090.1 GCA_022600695.1 Actinomycetes bacterium
CCGCGCGCGATCACGTCGATGTTCGATCAGATCGCCGGCGAGCAGCCTGACCTGCAGCTGCCGACCGAGGAGAAACTCGGCTCGGCGTATGGGGCGAAGAAGGGCAGCGCCCGCGGGCTCAGCATTGCCAGCGACGTCGGATTCCGAATGCCGTCGGTGTGGCTGGCGGAGGGCCACAACGCCGTGGCCCCGGTGTACATGTACCGATTCGACTATGCCTCACCGGTGATGAAACTGTTGCTGGTCGGCGCCGCCCACGCCACCGAATTACCCTATGTCTGGGGCACTCTCGGCGTTCCGCAGGATATGACCCTCAAGCTGGGCGGTGCGAAGACGGCCAAGGCGGTCTCCAAACGGATCCGCGGCAGGTGGGTGAATTTCGCTGCCACCGCCAAACCGGCGGGCCTGCCCGGGGAACCGGAGTGGACGCCGTATCAGGACAGCGACCGGGCCTGCCTGATCATCGACCACCGCGATCGGATCGTCCACGATGTGGATGCCGAGATCCGGACGGCCTGGGGTACCGCCCCGGTGCACTTGCGCTGAATCATGGGTTGCGGGGGACCGCGGTGGATACCGCCGGTCAGCAGGCCGGGACCATGGCCCGGCGCAGGCTGGCGCACTGGCTGTCGAAATAGGCCTGGGAGATAAGGGCATTCGGCGCGAGTTTGTCGAAACCGTGAAACGCCCCGGGTACCTCGTGTACCTCACATCCAACGCCGGCGGCGATCAGGCGTTCGGCATGGGTGAGGCCCTCCCGGTGGAACAGGTCCAGGGTCCCGACTCCCAGCCATGCCGGCGGCAGGCCGGCGAGATCGTCGCGGCGGGCCGGCACCGCGTCGGCGGGGTCGCTATCACCGAGGTAGGAAGTCCAGCCGATCCGGTTGCTGGCGCTGTTCCACAGCCGGAATCCGGCGTCGTCCAGAGCCGGATCCGTGGTGCGGTCATCCAGCATCGGATAGGACAGGACTTGCAGCACGGGGATGATTTCGCGTCGGTCGCGGGCCAGGAAGGCCAGGGCCGCGGTCAGCCCGCCGCCGGCGCTGGCTCCGCCGATCGCGATCCGGGTGTCGTCGACCCCGGGCAGGCCTGCCAGCCAGGTGAGCGCGTCGTAGCAGTCCTCGACCGGTATCGGGTAGGGGTGCGCGGGAGCCAGCCGGTAGTCCACCGCCGCCACCACCATGCCCAGCGCGTCGGCGAAGGCCCGGCAGGTGTCGTCGTCCTGAGCCGGGCCGCCCAGCACGTAACCCCCGCCATGGATCCACAGCAGCGCCGGTGCCGGACCGTCACTGGCTGCCGGCCGGAACAACCGCACCCCGATTCCGGAAGGGAGGGTCAGCGCCTCGGCTCCGTAGTTGCCCGGCCGGCCCGCGTCCGGCAGCCTGCGCAGCAGTGGCAGCGACCATGCGTAGACGATCTGGCGGGGGATGAACCGGGCGACCCGTTTCAGTTCGGGGTGGATGTCGGCATTGGGCACACCGCCATTATGGGCGTGGTGTCACGGCTCGCGTCGGCTACCAGACGTCACCGTCTCGCCAGTCGCAGACCAGGGCCTCGCCCGGGTCGAGATCCACCCCGACCGGCAGGACGAAAACCGACCCGTCGTCGCCCGGGGTGCGGACCAGCCCGCCGGGGGCCAGCACTGACGTCGGTCCCTGCCAGCACAGCCAGCCGCGGGGGCGGTACAGCCGCCGGCCGGCTCCGGAGGCGCTCAGCGCGCCGATCTGGTAGGCGCCGCGGATGACCTGTTCGACGGCGTCCATCACCGCTCCGCCCAGCCCCTGGCCACGCCAGCCGTCCCGTACCGCAACGCCTTCCACGTATCCGCAGCGCAGCGCCGCACCCCGGTGGAGCAGTCTGCGCTGGACCACCGCCGCGTGGGCGATCAGTGTGCCGTGATGACCGATGATGGCGTGCATCCCGCCCAGGGTGTGTTCCCAGTCGGCTTCGGTGAACTCGCCGCCATGGGCCTCGATGAGCAGCCGGTGGGCGTTGTCGAGGGTCTCACCGTCGAGGTCGCTGGTGTGGACCAACCGGGCGGTATGAACCGGCCTGGGCGAGGAAGGGAACGAGGAAGGAGGGGGCCCTGACATTGTCACCCTGTCAGCTTTACCAGCCGGGCCGCACCGTCGCGAGGGCCCCGGGCCGCTTCCAGCGCAGCCGTACCGACTGACCCGGCCGAAGCTGGGCGAGGCTGTCGTTACCGGAGTCGGCCAGCACCCCGATGACCGGGTAACCCCCGGTGACCGGATGATCCGGCCCGAGGATCACCGGCCGACCGTTGGGGGGAACCTGGATCGCGCCGCGGGTGGTGCCCTCGCTGGGTAACTGCCGCTCCGGCCACCGCAGGCGCAGCGGTGGCCCGGTGAGTCGGACGCCGACCCGATCGCTGTGCTCGGAGACCACCCAGCGGGTGTTGATCACGGCGTCGGGGTCGGTCAACCAGCTGTCCCGCGGGCCCGGGATCACCCCGAGGGAAACCGGTTCATCCCCGACCGGGGCCACCGGTGCCTGATCGAGTTCGGGGAAGCCTGCCACCGGCTCGCCGACCGGGACGGTATCGCCGGCCTGCAGCGGACCGGGACCGATTCCGGACAGGGTGTCATAGCTGCGCGAGCCCAGCACGGCCGGTACGGCGATACCGCCGCGGACGCCGAGGTAGCTTCGCAGTCCGCTGGCCGGCCGGCCCAGCGAGATCACCTGGCCGGGGAGCAGATGGCGAATACTGTTCAGGCCGAACGGAACTCCGTCAACAGTGGGCTCGGCGCCGGCGCCGGTCACCGCAACACAGATCGGCCCGCCGCGGACACGGGCGCTGAACCCGCCGAGGGTGATCTCGATGGTCGCGCAACTGTCCGGGTTGGCCGCCAGCCGGTTGGCCAGGGCATGCGAACGGCGATCGGCAGCCCCGGAGTGGGTGACCCCGATATCGGCCAGTCCCGGGCGGCCGAGATCCTGGACCAGGGCCGTTGGCCCGGCGCGGAGGATCTCCAGGGAACTCACGGCGTGCCCGCGGCCCGGAACCGGACCCGCATACCCGCTGTCAGCAGCGCCGGCCTCGATCGGTCGAGGTCCCACAGTGGCGCATCGGTGCGGCCGATGAGCTGCCACCCGCCCGGGGACTCCCGCGGGTAGATCCCGCTGAACTCACCGGCCAGTGCCACCGAACCGGCCGGCACCCGGGTGCGGGGTTCACGTCGCCGCGGAACCGCCAGCCGGGGATCCCCACCGACCAGATAGGCGAATCCCGGAGCGAACCCGCCGAATCCGACTCGCCACGACGCGCCGGTGTGGGCTTCGACGATATCGCCGACCGTCATGTTCAGCAGTCCGGCGACTCCGGGCAGGTCAGCACCGTCGTAGACCACGTCGATGACGACATCGACCCGGTCGGAGTCGGGCGATAAGGCGCGGCGCACGGGGTGATCCAGTGGGTCGATGCCGGCCAGTCCGGCGCGGGCGGCAGCCTGATCGGCCGGGTCGGCAAGTGTCACCAGCACGGTGCGGGCACCGGGAACGATATCGGCCACCCCGGCCAGCGGGGTTTCCCGCAGCACCCCGACCAGCGCGAGAACCTCGTCGATGGAGCCGCACTCAACCAGCAGGGCCCGGTCGCCGTAATCATGGATGGTGCGCTCGCGACTGCGGTGCCGGTGCATCAGGCCAGCGGAACGTAGGTGGGTTCGTGGCGTTTGACGTAGCCGATCACCCGGTAGGTGATGGGCAGCATGATCACCTCGACGGCGGTCTTGTAGAACCAGCCCAGGGCGACATAGGTCGTGAAGTCGCTGAACGTGCTGATCCCGATGGCGCCCGCGGCGATGGCGCCGAACACCAGGGTGTCGCCGAGCTGGCCGGCGAAGGTCGATCCGATCAGCCGGGCCCACAGGTGTTTCTCTCTGGTGCGCTCCTTGATCTTCACGACCGCCCAGGCGTTGATGGTCTGACCGACGATGAACCCCGCCAGCCCCGCGATGATCAATTGCGTGTAGGCGCCGACCACGTTGGCCAGATGCTCCTGGTTCGGGTAGAAGTCCGCGGCCGGCAGGTAGACCGTCACCCAGAACGCCAGTGCAGCAAGGCCGTTCATGGCGAAACCGAGCAGGATCGCGCGGCGGGCGGCGCGAAAACCGTAGACCTCGGCCAGCACATCGCCGATGACATAGGTCAGCGGGAAGACGATGAACCCACCGTCGGTGATGATCGGTCCGAACTCCACGCCCTTGGTGGCGGCGATGTTGGAGATGATCACCAGCGAGGTGAAGACCGCGACCAGCACGGGGTAGTAGGCGCTGCCGACCCGTGCGAACCCCGGCGTGTCCGGTGGGGAGGTGTCGACATCGGTGGTCATGGACACAATCCAAGCATGTCGTCGGTGATGGGCCCGGCGCTCAGCTCAGCCGGGTATCCGATCGCGGCTTTGCCAGGTCGGTTTCGCGGGCGAAGTCTAAGGTGAGCGGGGTGACTGACGTTGCCCCGCGCACGGGCGAATCTGGGACCCGAACCCGGTTCGGCCATCCGATCGGCCTGGTCAACCTCTTCGGCGTCGAACTGTGGGAGCGCTTCTCCTTCTACGGGATGCTGACCATCCTCGGGTATTACCTGTACTACTCGGCGACCGACGGCGGCCTGGGGCTGCCCAGGGCCACCGCCACCGGAATCGTCGGTGCCTACGGTGGTTTCGTCTATCTGTCCACCGTGCTGGGCGGGTGGGTCGCCGACCGCGTGCTCGGAATGGAGCGCACGGTGTTCTACGGCGGGGTCGTGGTGATGTTCGGCCACATCTCGCTGGCGATCCTGCCCGGGCTCACCGGAGTTGCGGTCGGCCTGGTGCTCATCGCGCTGGGGGCCGGCGCGCTCAAGGCCAATGCCTCGTCCCTGCTCGGCACCCTCTATGAACGCGGCGATCCCCGCCGCGACGGCGGGTTCACCCTGTTCTACCTGGGTATCAATCTGGGCGCGTTCAGCGGGCCGCTGATCACCGGACTGCTGCAGACCCGGTTCGGTTTCCATTACGGCTTCGGGGCGGCCGCTGTCGGCATGGCCCTGGGGTTGACCCAGTATGTGGTGTTCCGACGCAACCTCGGCACACACGGGCGCACGGTGCCGCACCCGTTGTCGCGGCAGGCCTTCGGGCGGGCAGCGATGCTGGCGGCGGTGGTGCTCGGGGTGATCGCGGTCGGGTTCTCCACCGGCCTGGTCGGGCTGGCAAATCTGTCCCAGGTGACCACCTTTCTGATCGTTCTGGCGTCGGTCGCCTACTTCGCGACGATGCTCACCAGCAGCCGGGTCAGTGCGCCGGAGCGAACCAGGGTGCGTGCCTTCATCCCGCTGTTCATCGCCAATGCGGTGTTCTGGTCGTTGTTCCAGCAGATCTTCACCGTGCTCGCGATCTACTCCGACGAGCGGATGAACTGGTCGATCTTCGGCTGGACCGCCCCGTCGAGCTGGATCGGTTCGATCGAGCCGGTGTGGATCATCCTGCTGTCGCCGGTGTTCGCGGTGATGTGGACCAGACTCGGCCGCCGTGCCCCGACCACTCCCCGGAAGTTCGCCTACGGCGTCATCGGTATGGGTCTGGCCTTCCTGCTGTTCCTCCCGCTGGCCGGCACCTCCGGCCGCTCGGTACCGGCGCTCGCCGTCATGGCGATCATGGCCGTCTTCGCGATCTCGGAATTACTGCTGTCCCCGATCGGGCTGTCGGTCACCACCCAGCTGGCGCCCAACGCATTCCGCTCCCAAATGATGGCGCTGTACTTCTTCTCCGTCGGCCTCGGCACGGCGATGTCGGGGGTGCTGGCGCGGTACTACGACCCCGCGCACGAGATCGCCTACTTCGGGCTTATCGGGTCCGCCGCTGTGGTCGTCGGTCTGGTGGTGTGGGTGCTGGCCCCGCGGATCAGCCGCCTGATGGACGGTGTGCACTGACGCGATCCGTCGCCGGGCATGTCCGCGAGCGCTGATCATCAACGCCGGCGGAACCAACCGCGCTTGCCGGAGAGTTCCA
>JAHZJY010000091.1 GCA_022600695.1 Actinomycetes bacterium
ATGCGGTTGGCCGCTGAGCAAGCGGACGCGGTGAAGGGTTCCACCTATCCGAATCCGCCGGTGGGCGCGGTGATCCTGAGTTCCGGAGGGGATGTCGTCGGTGTCGGCGCAACCGCGCCGGCAGGGGGAGCTCACGCGGAGGTTGTCGCCCTGCGAGCGGCAGGGGCGCGCGCGGTCGGGGGGACCGCGGTGGTGACCTTGGAGCCGTGCAACCACCATGGCCGCACGCCGCCGTGTGTCGATGCGTTGGTGAACGCCGGTATTTCGGCGGTCCTGTACGCCGTTGACGACCCGAATCCGGTGGCGGCCGGCGGAGCCGGACGGCTACGGCTGGCCGGGGTGGCGGTCAGCGGTGGTATCGATGCCGAGGGCGTGGCGGGCGGGTCGCTCCGTGAATGGCTGCACAAACAGCGGACGGGCGGGCCGCACGTGACATGGAAATTCGCCAGCAGCGTCGATGGCCGCAGCGCGGCAGCCGATGGGTCTTCGCAGTGGATTACCAGTTCGGCGGCCCGCGCTGACCTGCACGTGCGTCGAGCGGCGGCTGACGCCATCGTCGTCGGCACCGGGACCGTCTTTGCCGACAACCCGAGCCTGACCGCCCGATTGCCCGACGGGAGCCTGGCGCCGCGGCAGCCGCTACGGGTCGTCGTCGGCGACCGCGAGATTCCACCGGAATCGAGCGTCCTCAGCGCTGATTCGGCGACCCTGCTGCTGAGGACCCGCGACCCGTTGGAGGTGATCCGGTCCCTGGCGGAGCGTACCGATGTCCTGCTCGAAGGCGGGCCCACCCTCGCCGGGGCCTTTCTGCGGGCCGGGGTCGTGCACCGAATTCTGGCCTATGTCGCACCGATGCTGCTCGGCGGCCCGGTAGCGGCCGTCGATGACGTCGGCGTCACGAGCATCGCGGGGGCCTTGCGTTGGCGATACGACGGTGTGCAGCGCATCGGTCCCGATCTGTTGCTCAGTCTGGTGCCGGGGGACGGAGTCGGCGGCTAGTCGTCCCGTTCCAGCGACTTGTGCTCAATGATCTCCCGGGATCCGCTGGCACCCAACAATTCCCGGAACTGCTGGACCGTGTAGGCGGTCAGCGTCGCCTCGGTGCGCGCCCGTGCGGTGGCGGTGCGCGGCAGGGCGAACAGCGGTCCGAATTCACCGAAGTAGTCGCCGGGGCCCGCGACTTTCAGGACTTCCTCACCGCCGCCTGCCAATTCGCGGACCATCTCGATCTCGCCATCGGACACCACGTAGATCGACTCGCCCATGGTGCCCTGCTCGAAGAGCATCTCGTCCGCGGCCATCGTAACGATTTCCGGTTCGTGCGGGGATGCCGACAGGTGCGGCACCAGTTCCACCACCCGGTCGGCCAAGGGCAGCATCCGGGTGTCGTGGGTGGCCACCACCACCACCCGCTCGCCGGAGGCCAATTCCCGGATCAGCCTGAGGACCCCTTCGACCTGGATGTAGTCGAGGTGGGCGGTCGGCTCGTCGGCAATGAGCAGCGGCGGATCCAATGCGATGGCGCGCGCGACGGCGACCCGTTGCTGCTGCCCGCCGCTCAGATCTCCGGGACGGTGATGCATCCGCTCGGTGAGGCCTACTCGGTCCAGTAGTTCGGCAGCCCGGTCATGGGCCTTGCGGCGCGGCCATCGGGCCGCCCGCAACGGCACCGTCACATTCTCGATCGCGGTGAGGCTGGGCACCAGGTTGAATGCCTGGAACACGATGCCGACGGTGTTGCGCCGGTATTCCGACAACGCCCGCTGATCCAGGGTGGTCAGGTCGATATCGCCGAACTCGATGCGGCCCGCGGTCGGGTGCAGGATTCCGCCCAGGCAGGACAACAGGGTGGTCTTGCCGCACCCGCTGGGCCCGAGCAGGATTGCCAGCGATCCCGCGGACACGTCCAGATTCAGCCCGTTGATCGGGCGCACGGTCTCCTGGCCGCTGGCGTACTCCACTACCAAGTCTTTGATCCGCAGGTCAGCCATAAGTCAGGGTCCTCCGAAAGCCACTGCCGGGTCGACGACGACGGCCCGGCGAAGGCCGGCGAGGCTGGCCATTACTCCGATGGTAACCGCCACGACCGGCAACAGCACGAAGGCGATTTGAGGAACGTCCACCCGCATCGGGAACAGCGGCCCGAGCAGAATCGACAGTGCCCCGCCGAGGATGGCGGACAGCACGGCGACGATGATCGCCTGCATGGCCAGCCCGACCAGGATCGAGCGAGTTGGGACCCCGACCGCCTTGAACACCGCGAAGTCACGGGTTCGCTCCAGCGCCGACATGTAGATCATCGACCCGACGATCATCGCGGCCACCACCCACAGCAGGCCGGCCATCAGGCTCATGGCCTGCCGCGCGCCGCTCAGCGCCCGGAGCAGGTCGTCGATGGCTCCGCTGCGGCTGACCAGCTTGAATCCGCTCGGTGTCCGCTCCGGTGGGTCGATCACCCCGATCGAGGAGATCAGTGATTGGCCGGAGAACAACAGCGTCTGGGCGCCGGTGACGGTGAGAAACACATTCGGTTGGCCGGCCAGTGCGGTCGAGTCATCAACGATCCCGACGATCTGCAGGTTGCGCGAACCCACTTCGACGGTATCGCCGATGGGTTTGCCCATGGTGCTGGAGACCGCAGCCTCGTGTGGTTCGGACGGGGGACGGCCGTCCGTCACCGCCGGCATCCCGGGACCACGTTCCGGCGCGCCGAAGACGTTGACGCTGCGGGCAGAGGGTCCGTCGGGCATTGTCGCGCTGCCGTAGACCAGGGGGACCGCGATCGACACTCCTGGAACCTGCAGTTTGGTCGCGGCGAAGGCGGACGAGCCCAGGAACGGCCCGGTCGCACCCGACTTCACCAGGTAGGCATCAACGCCGAGGGAATCCACGGTGCGGGTGGCCTCCACCCGGAAGCCGTTGGCCAGCCCGGTGAGAACGAGGGTCATCGCGAACACCAGCCCGGTGCCGACGATCGCGATGACGAACCGGCGCTTGCGCCATTGCAGATCGCGCAGCGCCGCGGTCAGCACGTCGTTCCCGGCATGGGGGTGAGGCTACCGATCCGCCGGGTTCCCCGGCGATGGCTTGCGTCAATTGGTCTCAGGATGGCTCATCATCCCCGTCGTTCTCGATGGCGTGAGTTCCGCGGGCGCCGATCAGCAGGGCGATCGCCGCCCCGGCGAAGCAGACGATCATGGTGATGAAGAAGATCGACCCGTACTGCATGGCGAACGCGGTGCGGTAGCGCTGAGCCTCGCCGGCGACTTTGTCCGCCAGGGTGTCGGCCTGGGTGGTGGGCAACGTGGCCAGGATCTGGTTGAAACGGTACAGACCCCAGGCGGTCAGGCTGGCGACGCCGATCAGCATGCCGGTCATCCGAGCGACCACCACCAGCGAGGACGCTATACCGTGCTGGGCTGCCGGGACGACCCGCAGCGCAGCCGAGGTGAGTGGTCCGATGACCAGGCCCAGCCCGATACCGGCCAGCGCCAGGTCGGTGTCGAAGGTCGGCAAGGACACCGGGCCGATGTGGTGTCGGGCCGACATGACGTCCAGGTCCCAGTGCGACACCAGCCAGTAGGCGAACCCCGCCACCGTCATGCCGGCAACAGCTACCGCCCGGTCACCGACCCGAATGGCCAGCCAGCCGCCCGCCAGCGCCCCGATCGGCAGCGCGACCAGAAAGTGCAGCAGCAGAAACGCCGCCCCGACCTGATCCTTGCCGAGCACGCCCTGCCCGAATAATTCGACGTTGACCAGCGTCACCATCAGGGCGGCACCAGCGCAGGTTGAGGTGCCCAGCGCGGCGAGGAACGGGACCGCCCGGACGCCGGCGGGTTCTATGAGTCGGGTGCGGGCGAACCGCTCCCACACCACGAAAGCGATCGCAACGAGCACCGCCGCGCCGACCAGCGGCAGCCCGTAGCTCGGCAGTATCTGCTTGCCGTCCGGGGCCGGGTTGTAGAGACCCCAGACCGCCAGGCCGAGCGCGATCGCGAGCAGGACGCCGCCGACGACGTCGACGCGCTCCGGCTCCGAACTGCGTTCGTGGCCGGGCAGGCTGAAATGGATGAGCACCATCGCAATCAGGCTCAGCGGCACGTTGATCCAGAACACGTCGCGCCACGTGTTCAGCAGCCAGACCACGCCGATTCCGTACATCGGCCCCAGTACGCTGCCGAGTTCCTGGGCGGCGCCGATCCCACCGAGAACGGCGGCCCGATTGCGAGCCGACCACAAATCGGCAGCCAGTGCCAATGTCACCGGCAGCAGGGCGCCGCTGGCCATTCCCTGGATCAGCCGACCGATCACCATGGTGGTGAGGTCACTGGACAGTGCCGTCACCACCGAGCCGAGAGCGAACCCGGCCAGGCTCAGCTGCAACACAAGCTTGCGGCCGAACCGGTCGGACAGCCGACCCAGCAGCGGCATCGCCGCGATGTACCCCAGCAGGTACCAGGTGATGATCGGCGTGACCTGCTGAAGCTTGTTTATCGGGATGCCGATGTCGCGCATGATGTCGACCATGATCGTGACGACGACATAGGTGTCGAGCGCTCCGAGCAGGACTGCGAGGCTGCCGGCTCCGATCGCGATCCGCCGGCTGCGGCCGGGGATCCGCGTCGCCTCGGTTACCGCGGCCTCCTGCATCAGACGGCAGGCTTGGTGACGGTGACCGGCTTGTCCCAGTCGGACAGCGTCAGCTGCACGTTGTTGCCCTCACTCTGGTCGATCTGAGCCTGCACCAGCTGGTGGGGGGCGTCCTTCTCGATCCACGCCGTCGCGGGTAGCGGGCCGCTCGCGTCGAGTTGGGGAATGAGGTTGTTCACCGCCTCGGGGCTGACCTGGCCGGAGATCTTGACCGTGGGAACGCCACCGATGGTCTCGAAACCGGTGGACGACGCATCCGAGATGTTGTTCAGCATATTGGCCAATCCGGTGTCGGGGTTCAGAATCACCGAGGGGTCGTACACGTCGGCCGCTGGTCCCATGTCCAGCCAGCTGTTCGGGGTCAGCGCGGCGTACAGGGTGCCCTCGAGCACCACGAGTTCGATATCGACGTCGGATCCGCCCATGGAGATCGTTGAGTTGCCCTTGATGGCCACCCCCGGCACGTTGGTCAGGTCACCGGAGAGCGTTTTCACCGGAAGCCCGTCGATCTTGCCGTTGACGACGATCTCGAGATGAGCACTCTTGAGTGTCTTGGTGGTGGCGATGGACTGCTGGATCAGATCCGTCGCATCGGGCAGTGGTTCGTCCGTTTTCTTCGAACACCCCGCAACCAGCAGGGTGGCGGCGAGGAGCGCGGCAAGCATGACAAAGATGCGGCGGATCGTCGGCATAGCTGCATCGTAGTGGGTCATACCGCCGGCACTCGGGCGGTGATGTCCGGGTTGTGCCCGCGACACCGGATGAGTATGAGTGTTGTTGTGGCAGATGACCTGGAATTTCGGCACGTCCCGGTGGATACCGGCGACGCCGCGGTCCTGGTGTCGGCCATGGTCGCCGAAATGCGCGATCTGTACGACGGCCTGGATCTCGATGCGCCCGGGATGCCGAGAGCGGGCCCCGCGGAACTCGGTCCGCCGGACGGAACGTTCCTGGTCGGTTACCGCCGCGGCGAGCCGGTTTGCGGCGGCGGAATCAAACGGCTGCCCGACGGTGCCTGCGAGATCAAACGCATGTACGTCGTGCCTCCGGCCCGGCGGACCGGGGTGGCCCGTGCGTTGTTGGCAGCCCTCGAGGGCGCGGCCCGCGGGCTGGGATACCGGATTGCCCGTCTCGACACCGGGTCGCGGCAACCCCACGCCTGGGCGTTCTACGAGTCCGCCGGCTATCGGCGGGTGGGGAACTTCAACAACAATCCCGCGGCCGCGTTTCACGGCGAGAAGATGCTGGATCAGGCCCGCTAGATTGGGTGGATGTTCACCGGAATCGTTGAAGAACTCGGTGAGGTCGTGCGCTTGGACGACCTCGGCGACTCGGCGCGGCTGACCATCCGCGGCCCGGCCGTCACCGCCGATGCAGGCCACGGTGACTCGATAGCCGTCAACGGGGTGTGTCTGACGGTGCTGGAGCTGCTGCCGGACGGCCGGTTCAGTGCCGACGTGATGGCCGAGTCGCTGAACCGGTCCAGCCTCGGTGCACTCGCCGCAGGCAGCAAGGTCAACCTTGAGCGGGCGGCGGCGGTGAACGGCCGCCTGGGCGGGCATATCGTCCAGGGTCACGTCGACGGCACGGGGGAGGTGATCTCCCGGTCGCCGTCCCGGCATTGGGAGGTCGTACGAATCTCATTGCCGCACAACATCGCCCGCTATGTCGTGGAAAAGGGCTCGATTACGGTCGATGGCATCTCATTGACCGTTTCCGGACTTGATGCGGACTGGTTCGAGGTATCGCTGATCCCCACAACGCTGGCCCTGACGACGCTGGGTCGCGCTCCGGTCGCGACGGCGGTGAATCTCGAGGTGGATGTCATCGCGAAATATGTGGAAAAGCTGATTGCCTACAAAACATGATCTAGCTGCACAGATACACAGATTGCGCCGCAGACAATCGACTCGTACCTGCGCGGCGTGCGCATGTTCCTGCGGCTTTGCGACGACAACGGACATGCCGCCGAACTGTCGCGGCCAGTGGTGCGACGAGGAGGAAATCGACCGCGACGACCTTCTCGGGCTAGAACCGCCGAAGCTCGACGTGAAGGTGGTCGACCGACTCACTGACGACCAGTGCGCCGCGCTGATAAAGGCATGCAGCGGTAAGGCATTCATAGATCGCCGCGACGAGGCGCTGATTCGGCTCATGCTGGAACGGCAGCCGGTGAAAACCTGGGTGGGGCCGGGAGCGGAGCGGTTCCTGGAAACCGTCAGCCTCGCCACCCGGCGGCCACAAACCTGCACACGTTCGCCAGCGCCCCCGACGCTGAACGGCGCTGTTATGTCGCCACACCAGCCAGCGCGGCGCAGCATCCGGCTAACAGCCGTCTATCGCCGCCGCGCGCGCTGCCAGACCGTGACACCCGCCGGGAATTGCGCCGACAGGCACGCGAACAACGACAGCAGTGGCAGCCGCGGGCGCACGCAAACGGCCGCTCGGTGACACTGGCGCGTTCGCATGGGGCAGGCGCGACGCCTCGGTGTTCACCAGCCCGCTGGTGGCCGCGACGTTGGCCGCGTTCGGTGCTGTGACGGTGCGCCCCAGGACGGGCCGGGCGATGTTCGCCTAAGCCGAAACGACCGTCGCTTGACCGGCAGGCCGCGCATGGGAGCGGGTTGCTATTCCTCGTCTGATTTCGACTCGCGGGCCTCGTACGGGTGGTGCTTGGCATCTTCTTCGTGACGGGCTTCGTCCTGGGACATGCCCTCGTGATGTTTTTCCCGTTGTGGTTCGCGTTCTTCGCTCATGTGCGCACCGTAGCTCAGGACATGCAAACCCGAACTCCATTCCAGTACCAATAGCCCAAGACAGAGGCCAGTGGTTCGCCGTCGGCAAGCCAGGCCCAGCCGCTGACTTGGCGCGATGGGTACAGCGTCGAGTCGCCTACATTCGCGAAATATGAAATATGTGGAACGACTATTGGCGGCACCGCGGCCAACGCCGCACGCCCATTGACGCGACGGCGGCCGAGTGGCGGGAGCGTCCGCCGGTCTGGTCCGCGCGTTGTTGACTCGGCTACAGGCCTGCCAGCTGAGGCATCACCAGGTGAGCGATCGTGAAGTAGATCATCAGCCCGGTGCCGTCGACGATCGTGGCGATCATCGGCGCTGAGACAACAGCCGGATCCAGCCTGAGCTTCTTGAGGGTCGGCGGCAGAATCGATGCGACCAGTGACGACCAGAGGACGATGGCCACGACGGTCAAACACACCGTGATCGTCACTTCCATCCCGACTCCCAGCGTCCACGACCGGATCAGGGCGGCCAGGGCCATCGTGGCGGCGATCAGGAAACCGGTCGACAGCTCCTTGGACAAGATGTGCGGCAGGTCGCGCAGCCTGACCTGATCGGTCGCCAGCGCTCGGACCAGGGTGGTGGTGATCTGGGTACCGGTGTTGCCGCCCGTCCCGATGAGTAGCGGGATGAAGAAGGCCAGCGCCACAACGGCTTCCATCTCGTCCTGGAATGCGCGCAGAACCGTTCCGGTATAGGCCTCGGCGAGGAACAACACGAGCAGCCAGACGACGCGCTTGCGCCACAGATGAACCGGCGACGCTCGCAGATAGGGCACCTCCAGCGGCGCTGAGCCGCCTTGTCGTTCCGCGTCTTCAGTGGCCTCTCGCCTCATGATGTCGGCGGCGATGTCGGCGGTGAGAACGCCGAGTAACCTGCCTTCGTCGTCGACCACCGGTAACGCGGCCAACTCGCGGTCAACCAATGCTTTGGCTGCATCTTCGGCGTCGACCAACGGGCCGACTGAGAATGGGTCGCCGCTCATCAACCCCGAGACGGTCTGATTCGGTTCGGCGAGCACCAGGTCCTGGAATTCCAGTAAACCCGTCAGCCGTCCCCCGGCATCGGTGACGTAAACGTAGGCATCGGCACGGGCTCTGTCTCGCATCTCGGTGTTCTGCGATCGGACCGCGGATTCGGCTTCCATCGCCGTCATCGTCTCGGTGACGGCGAACACGTCCGGAAGCATGTGTGCGGAAACCGATTGTGGCGGACAACGAAGGATCTCACTCAGCGTTCCTGCTTGTTGCGGATCGATCTGGGAAAGCAACTGCTCACGAGCGGAATTCGACACCATACGTAGGATTTCCGCACCCTGGTCGGGGTCGACATCGCCGAGCCACTGGGCTGATTGGGCGGTGCCCGTCGCCTGGACTATCAACGCTGCCAGGTTGGGGTCGACGGAGCCGAGTAGCTCCGGACCCGTTACCGGGGTGAGCAGCGAAACGAAATCGGCCAGCTTGTCCTTGGACATGGCGGCTACCTGGCGGCTTCGCTCGGCCGATCCGGCCGACTGCAACCATTCGTCTACCGCCTCGACCGAGTCGAGCTCGGTCGCCCGAACGGGCAGCACGCTCAACACGCTGAAGTCAATATTTTTGCGGGTCATCGGCGCGGCCTCCAGGTTTGCTCGAACTGTGAGGATCTCTCCGCAGATCCATCGGCAGTAGCGCCGCATGAACGGCCCGATCAGCGTAGCCACGATCGGTCTGCTCAACAGGGAAGCAATATCAGGCCTGCCGGCGCGCGATACGACCTCGATGGAGCCTCGGAGGACGACGGGCGCCCTTCTTGCTGGGCGTACGTCGTTGCCAGCGGTGGAAGTGAATTCGGCACGGGTTCCGCCAGTCGAAGCCTGGGCACCGAGGATTCATCGGCAGTTAAGGAACTGGACGCCTGGGCCGCGCCGGTTTCGCGCCGCATTGCCGAACGGAATATCTCCGGGATGTGGTCCGACCTCCGCAGGCGGCGGCCGAAATCGGGCCGCAACCGGTGGTTCATACTGTGTGCAGCACTATCACCAGAGATTCCACCGGAATATCTCGACCAGGGCCCTGATGGGCTTTGCGCGGCAAAGGGCAGGCGGCAACGATGACGAGACTGGACACCGTCGAACGGGCGGTTGCCGACATCGCAGCGGGGAAGGCCGTCGTCGTCATCGACGATGAGGACCGCGAGAACGAGGGCGATCTGATCTTCGCCGCGGAGAAGGCGACCCCGGAATTGGTGGCCTTCATGGTGCGTTACACCTCCGGCTACCTGTGCGTGCCGCTGGACGGTCCGATCTGCGACCGGTTGGGGTTGCTGCCGATGTACGCGGTCAACCAGGACAAGCACGGAACCGCCTACACCGTCACCGTCGACGCCAGACTCGGCGTGGGTACCGGGATTTCGGCATCGGACCGGGCCACCACGATGCGGCTGCTGTCCGACCCCGCCAGTATCGCCGACGATTTCACCAAACCCGGCCACGTGGTACCCCTGCGGGCCAAGGACGGCGGGGTGTTGCGCCGGCCCGGCCATACCGAGGCGGCCGTGGACCTGGCCCGGATGGCGGGCCTGCAGCCTGCCGGCGCCATCTGCGAGATCGTCAGCCAGAAGGACGAGGGCGCCATGGCCCAGACCGACGAGCTGCGGGTATTCGCCGACGAACACAATCTGGCGCTGATCTCCATCGCCGACCTCATCGAGTACCGGCGCAAACACGAGAAGCATGTGGTCCGGATCGCCGAGGCGCGGATCCCGACCCGGCACGGCGAGTTCCGTGCCGTCGGCTACACCAGCATCTACGACCAGGTCGAACACGTCGCCCTGGTCCGCGGGGATATCGCCGGGCCGGAGAACGACGGGCATGACGTTCTGGTCCGGGTGCATTCCGAATGTCTGACCGGCGACGTGTTCGGTTCCCGCCGATGCGACTGCGGCCCGCAACTGGACGCCGCGATCGCGATGGTGGCCGCTGAGAATCGCGGTGTGGTGCTCTACATGCGCGGGCATGAGGGACGCGGTATCGGCCTGATGCACAAGCTGCAGGCGTATCAGCTCCAGGACGCCGGCGCGGACACCGTCGAGGCCAACCTCGAACTCGGTCTGCCCGCCGATGCGCGCGACTACGGCATCGGGGCGCAGATCCTGTTCGACCTCGGCGTGCGATCGATGCGGCTGCTGACCAACAATCCGGCCAAACGCGTCGGACTGGACGGCTATGGCCTGCAGATCATCGAGCGGGTACCGCTGCCGGCCCGGGTCAACGCCGAGAACATCCGCTATCTGAAGACCAAACGGGACCGGATGGGGCACGATCTGGCCGGTCTGGAGGATCTCGACGGTTTCGGGGACGACGCCGGGCTGTCCGGTGATCTCGGCGGCGCGCTGTGAACGCCGGGCGCGGAGCGCGCCGATGAGCGGTGCTTCCGG
>JAHZJY010000092.1 GCA_022600695.1 Actinomycetes bacterium
GCCGTGCTCCCCGTGACCGACCGGTCGACGTTCCGGTGCAACTGCTGGTGAACACCCGGGACAACTTCGTTCGTCCCTACGTCTACGACGACACCCCGCGGTGGGTCTCTCGGCTGTGGCGCCGCGATATCCGTGCCGGTCACTGGCTGCCACTGTCGCATCCGCAGGTGGTTGCCGCCGCGGTGGCCGAATTGGTCGAGCACCTGGCCGGTGCCCCCGCCGCCCGGGCGTTGCTGCGGGCTGAAGTGGGCCGTCCGCGAAAGCCGTTCGGGGACACCCTGGTCGTGGTGACCGGGGCGGGCAGCGGAATCGGCCGGGAAACGGCGAAAGCCTTCGCCGCCGACGGCGCCGAAGTCGTGGTCTGCGATATCGACGGGGCCGCGGCCGAGGATGCCGCCGCACAGGTCTGCGGTGCCGGCGGGACGGCGCACCCCTATGTCCTCGATGTGGCTGACGCGGAGGCGGTCGAACGGTTCGCTGAGCAGGTGTGCGCGCAGCACGGGGTTCCCGACATCGTCGTCAACAACGCCGGCATCGGGCTGGCGGGTTCCTTCCTCGACACGCCTGCCGAACAGTTCGACCGGGTGCTCGACGTCAACCTCGGCGGCGTGGTCAACGGCTGCCGGGCCTTCGCCCGCCGTCTCGTCGACCGCGGCACCGGCGGCCATATCGTCAACGTCGCGTCGATGGCGGCCTACACGCCGCTGAGTTCGCTCAACGCCTATTGCACATCGAAGGCCGCGGTGTACATGTTCTCCGACTGCCTACGGGCCGAACTCGACGCCGCCGGAATCGGATTGACCACCATCTGCCCCGGCGTAATCAATACCAACATCGTGCACGCCACCGGGTTCCACGTGCCTGCGGACAAACAACCGGCGGTGGACAGACGCCGTGCCGCACTGGAGCGGATGTTCGAAATCCGCGGGTACGGCCCGGAGAGGGTAGCTGCCGCGATCGTGTCATCGGTGCGCAGGGACGCCGCCATCCGCCCGGTCACCCCGGAGGCCCACCTGCTGTACGGCACCTCGCGACTGCTGCCGCAGGTGCTCCGCAGCACCGCGCGCGGGAAAGTGGTCTAGATCCCGCCGGGGTTCGCACCGGAGGGTGTCCGAGTGGGCGTTACGCGGGGGCGTCAAGTTGTGCAATCAATTGCTACCATTGGGCAGAACAACGGTTTATGCAGCTGAAAGGGGGTCGAAGCTATGACTGATGAATTTGCCTATTCGTTGACTGACCTGCGACTTCTACAGACGGCGAGGTTGCTGGAGTGGATGATCGGCAACTGCCCCCCGGACGTGGAAGCGCTGAACCGTGCCCTCGGTGCCGTCAACGACGCCCGGAACGCGATCCTGCATCTGCGCGCCGGAAGCCCGCAGGGGCCCGGCTAACCGTTCTCGGCGATGTCTTCCAGCACGGCGAACAGGGTGCGGGTCGGGACGCCGGTGCCACCCTTGGGGGTGTAGCCCCACGGCGCCGAGGTGTTGTACGCCGGCCCGGCGATGTCAAGGTGGACCCACTGCACACCCTCGGCGACGAACTCGCGCAGGAAAACCCCGGCCACCAGCATCCCGGCGAAACGCTGTGAGCTGATATTGGCCAGATCGGCCACCGTCGACTTGAGGTCGTCCTTGAGTTCGTCGGGAAGCGGCATGGGCCAGCCGTTCTCCCCTTCGCGCTGGGACAGCGCGGCCACCCGGTCGCGGAACTCCTCGCTGCCCATCACGCCCGGGATCCGGGACCCCAGCGCGACGACCTGCGCGCCGGTCAGCGTCGAGGTCTCGATCAGGTAGTCGGGGTCGTCCTCGCAGGCCCGCACGATCGCGTCGGCGAGGATCAGCCGGCCCTCGGCGTCGGTGTTGAGTACCTCCACAGTCGTGCCGCCGTACTGGGTGAGCACGTCACCGGGCCGCTGCGCGGTGGCCGAGGGCATGTTCTCGGCCATCGGCACGGTGGCGATGACGTCGATGGGTACCTGCTGGTCGGCGATCAGCAGCATGGTGGCGATCACCGACGCGGCGCCGGCCATATCGGAGGTCATGTGGTGCATCTGTGCGGCGGGTTTGATCGAGATGCCGCCGGTGTCGAAGGTGATGCCCTTACCGATCAGCGCCACCTTCGGTGTCCCCGGACGGCCCTTGCCCCCGCGATGGGTCAGTCGAACCAGCCGGGGCGGGTTCGCCGATCCTTGGCCGACGCCGACGATGCCGCCGAAACCGCCACGCGCCAGGGCTTTTTCGTCGAGTATCTCCACCTTCAAACCGGCCGCCGTGCCCAAGGCCTTGGCCCGGTTGGCGAACTCCTCGGGGTAGAGGTGGCTGGGCGGGGTGTTGACCAGATCGCGGGCGGCGGCCACGGCTGCGGCGATGGCGACCGCGCGAGCGGCCTGTCGCTTGGCGCCGGAGGCGGTGCTCAATGCGGTGATCCGGCTCAGACCCGGCTCCTTGGGAGCGGTCTTGGGGCTGCGGAACCCGTGCATCTGATACGCGCCGAGGATCAGCCCCTCCACTGCGGCCGGCAGATGCAGTTCGCTCAGGGTGGTGATCACCGCATCCACCCCGGCCAGCGCTCGGGCCGCCGCTCCGGAGGCTCGGCGGATCGCCTCCGCCGGCCACTCATCCCGGGGGGCGCCGAGGCCCACCGCGAGCACGCTTGCCACCGGGAGCGAGGGAATGTGCAGCCGGGTGACCTGTTCGGGGCCGGCCTTGGCGCCCAGTGACTGCAGGGCGACCTCGATCTCGCCGATCGACTCCGCATCGAGGAACGGTCCGCCGACGACCGACGGGGCGCCGTCCTCGCCCGCGCTGACGGGCACGATCAGCACCATCCCGCCGGTCCCACGTTTGGGAATGGCAGCGGCGACGGTGACGGTGGGACTCTGGTTACCGGGTTGAGTGCTCACCACCCCAACCCTAATCGGGTGCCGATTAGGGTTGGGTCCCGTGACCGATACATCCGATCTGCTGCACGGCCCGCTGGAAGATCGCCACCGGGAACGCGGCGCCACCTTCGCCTCCTTCGGGGGCTGGCTCATGCCGGTGTCCTACGCGGGGAC
>JAHZJY010000093.1 GCA_022600695.1 Actinomycetes bacterium
CGGCCACTACGGCACCCCGCGGCGCTGGCTGGTGGTGACCGGAACCAATGGCAAGACCACCACCACGTCGATGCTGCACGAGATGCTGCTCGCCGACCGGCGTCGGGCGGTGCTGTGCGGCAATATCGGCGAACCCGTTCTGGATGTGCTGCCCCGACCGGCTGACCTGCTGGCCGTGGAATTGTCCAGCTTCCAGCTGTTCTGGGCCCCGTCGCTGCGACCCGAGGTCGGTGTGGTGCTCAACATCGCCGAGGACCACCTGGACTGGCACGGCAGCTTCGAGGCCTATGCGGTGGCCAAGGCCGGCGCGTTGAACGGCCGGGTGGCGGTGGTGGGTCTGGATGATCCGGCCGCGAGCGCATTACTGCCCGGTGCCGCGGCAGCGGTGAAGGTCGGCTTCCGGCTGGGCGAACCGGCCGCCGGGGAACTCGGCGTACGCGGCGGAGCGCTGGTTGATCGTGCGTTCGCCGGTGAGGTCGGCGGGGGCCTCGTGCTGGCGCCGGTCTCGACGATCCCGGTCGCCGGCCCGGTCGGTGTGCTCGATGCCCTCGGTGCCGCGGCCCTGGCCCGGGCGGTCGGTGTGCCACCGACCGCCATTGCGGCCGCGCTGGCCGGTTTCCGGGTCGGCCGCCATCGCGCCGAACAAGTCGGGGTGCTCGACGGTGTGACCTGTGTCGATGACTCTAAGGCCACCAACCCGCATGCGGCGGAGGCCTCGATCCTGGCCTACCCGCGGGTGGTCTGGGTAGCCGGCGGCATGCTCAAGGGCGCTTCGGTGGAGGACACCGTCGCGAGGGTGGCCGACCGGCTGGCCGGTGTGGTGCTGATCGGGCGCGATCGCGCGGTCTTTGCCGAGGCGTTATCGCGACACGCACGCGATGTCCCCGTCATCCACGTTGTGACGCGAGACGATGCTGGGGTGCATGAGACCAGTGAGTCAGGTGTGGTTTCTGGGACCAGGTTGGTCGACGCCGACGGTCCCGGTCTCGGCCGGCGGGTGATGGCCGAGGCCGTCGTCGCCGCCGCCGCCCTGGCGCACCCGGGTGACACCGTCCTGCTTGCACCGGCCGGCGCATCGTTCGATCAGTTCAGCGGTTATGCCGACCGCGGTGATGCGTTCGCCGAGGCGGTCCGGGCCCGGGTTGACGGCGGGGCGCGGTAGCGCAGTGGGCGCGGTGTGGTCCCGGCTGATCCGCCGGGAGCGGAACCCGGTCGAGGTCACCGAGGGCGGAGACGAAAGCTCTGTGGCGCTGCCGACGGCGGAGGTCCGGAAACCGGGATTCGACCCGCGGAGGCGGTTCGGCGCCTGGCTGGCGCGTCCGATGACGTCCTTTCACCTGATGGTCTCGGTGGCCGGGCTGCTGACCACGCTCGGGCTGATCATGGTGCTGTCCGCCTCCGGGGTCCACTCCTATGACACCGACGGCTCTCCGTGGACGATCTTCACCCGCCAGGTGATGTGGGCGGGTCTGGGACTTTTCGCCTGCTGGTTCGCGCTCCGGTTGCCGGTGCGCTTCATTCGCCGGATGGCCTTCCCGGTGTTCGCGGTCACCATCGGGATGCTGGTTCTGGTGCTGATCCCCGGTATCGGCCGGGTCGCCAACGGCACCCGCGGCTGGTTCGTGTTCGGCGGCTTGTCCATGCAGCCCTCCGAACTGGCCAAGATCGCCTTCGTGGTCTGGGGGGCACATCTACTGGCGACCCGCCGGATGGAGCGGGCCAGTCTGCGGGAAATGCTGATCCCGCTCATCCCGGCTGCGGTGATCGCGCTGGGCCTCATCGTCGCCCAGCCGGACCTCGGTCAAACCGTCTCACTGGGAATCATCCTGCTGGCCCTGCTGTGGTTCGCCGGCCTGCCGTTGAAGGTGTTCGTCAGCTCCCTGCTCGCCGCGGTGGCGGCGGCTGCCGTGCTCGCGGTTTCCGAGGGCTACCGCTCCGACCGGGTTCGGTCCTGGCTGGACCCCAGCGTTGACGCCCAGGGGATCGGCTATCAGGCGCGGCAGGCGAAGTTCGCGCTGGCCAACGGGGGCATCTTCGGTGACGGACTCGGCCAGGGAACGGCGAAGTACAACTACCTGCCCAATGCGCACAATGACTTCATCTTCGCCATCGTCGGTGAGGAGCTCGGGTTCATCGGTGCCTTCGGGCTGCTCTGCCTGTTCGGGATGTTCGCCTATACCGGTATGCGCATCGCCAAGCGGTCGGCCGATCCGTTCCTGCGACTGCTGACGGCCACCGCGACGGCCTGGGTGATCGGCCAGGTGTTCATCAACGTCGGCTACGTGGTGGGTTTGCTGCCGGTTACCGGTATCCAGTTGCCCTTGATCTCGGCAGGCGGAACGTCCACCGCAACAACACTCTTTATGATCGGTTTGCTCGCGAACGCGGCTCGGCACGAGCCCGACGCGGTGGCCGCGCTGCGGGCCGGTCGTGACGATCGGATGAACCGCTTGCTGCGACTGCCGCTGCCGGAGCCGTATCTGCCCAGCCGGGTGGAAGTGCTGCGGGACCGACTGCGCTCCCGCCCGGCCGCCGCCAAGCCCGCCAAGCCGGTCAGGGCCGCCAAGCCCGCGAAGCCGGTCAGGGCCGCCAAGCCCGCCAAGCCGGTCAGGGCCGCCAAGCGCCCGGCGCGGAACGTCGAGCAACCGCGGCGTCGCGACCGGAAGGCCAAAGCGGGTGCGGAGCCCTCCTCGTCGCAGCGCTCAGGGCATCATGGAGGCGCCTCTCAGCAGAGGCGTGCCGCCGCCGCGCAGGGCGACGAGCGGCACGGGAACGGCCGTCCACGGCGATCCCGCGCAATGGAAGGTCAGCGTCACGGGTGAGTGTTTTCAGGGTCGACGACGGTGCTGGCCGCCCCGACCCCCGCCC
>JAHZJY010000094.1 GCA_022600695.1 Actinomycetes bacterium
GCTGATTGTGGAACGGGGCTGAGCGATCCATCTGCGATACCGTCCGCGGTGGCTTCCAGCAGTGCCGCCCCCGACACTGCCAGTCGGCCCAAAAGCGTCCCGGCGGTATCGTCGGGACGGACCGTTTCGGTGACCACCCCGTACACCGGACCGGAATCAAGTGCCGGTTCGATTTTGAATGTCGTTGCGCCGGTGACGGTGTCACCGGCCGCTATCGCGGCCTGCACGGGTGCGGCACCGCGCCAGGCCGGCAGCAGCGAGAAGTGCAGATTGACCCAGCCGTGTGCCGGAACGGCGAGCAACTCAGTGCCCAGCAGTGCCCCGTAGGCCACCACCGCGCAGCACTCGGGTTCCAGCGCCGCGAGTTCGGCGACACATTCGGCGGAGTTGGGCCGGGCGGGCCGCAGCACCGGGATGCCGGCGTCGGCGGCGAGTCGCGCCACCGGCGAGGGCCCCGGCCTACCGCGCCGGCCCGCCGCCGCGTCCGGACGGGTCAGCACCGCCACCAGTTCGTGGCGCGCAGAGTCGATCAAACGCTGCAGCGATGGCAGCGCCGGCGCCGGCGTGCCGGCAAAAACGATACGCATTCGTCTACGCCGCCTCTCGATTCAGCCGGCCTGCGCTCACTTCGGCACCCGATAGAACTCCCGCTCGTCAACCCCCGCCATCCCCGCCACGAACATCCACGGGATGGTGCCGCGCAGCCGGTTCACGGTGGCTGCGGCATCGTTGTAGTACTGCCGGGCGAAGGCGAGCTTGTCCTCGGTATCGGCGAGGTTCTGCTGCAGATTCAGAAAGTTGTTCGACGAGTTCAACTGCGGGTACACCTGTCCGAGGGCCAGCACTTGACCGACCGCGGCGTCGAACTGCAGTTCCGCTGACGTGCGCTGGGCGACCGACCGGCCCGCGGTCGCGGCGGTCAGCGCCGCCTGCGCATCGGCGACGTGCGCGAGCACCGCCCGCTCGTGGGTGGCGAAGCCTTGCACGGTGCTGACCAGGCTCGGGATCAGCGAGGCCCGACGGGTGAGCTGGACGTCGATGCCCCCGAGCGCCTCCTCGGCACGAACGTCGGCTGCCCGAAGCTTGTTGTGGCCGGTCACGAACCCGATCAGCACGGCAACCGCGAGCAGCAAGACCAGAATCAATACCGGGGTCACCACGAACCTCCTCCTCCGCCACCGCCACCGCCACCGCCGCCACCTCCACCGCCGCTCGAGGACGATGACTGCGAGGCGCTGTAGGCGCCGATGGACGACGACAGCGCCGACTCGAAGCTGTCGAAACTAGCACCCCGGGAAGACGCATCCCACCCGCCGGCGGACGAGGAGTGGTACCAGCCCGGCTGCGGCGGCAGCTGGCCGGTGGCGCTCTGGTACTTCGCCGCCCACAGTGCGGCCGCGCCACCGGCCACCGCGAACGGGATGTATGCGGTGTAGAGGTCCTGGCGCGCGGCGAAGTCGAACCGTGATTCCGCGGATTCGGTGGCCAGCATGCGGTGGAAACCGCCCGCCTCTGACCAGAGGCGGCGGCCGGCGGGAGTGCGCCGAAGGCCGACTCCCGGCCGCCAGGACCGGAGCGACAGGAGAAAGAACACCGCGAACGGCAGCCCCCACATGGTTATCGGGGCGATCCACCGGACGAAGCAGGCCAACGCGAGCACCAGGGCGGCCACGTTGGCCAACCGAAGCCAAAGCTCAGCGCGCCTCTTGACCACGAACCCATCCTCCAGCGCCCAGCTCTTGGCGGCAGCCGCCAGAGCCTCCTTCGCGCTGGTGAGCGTCCGGCCGGCGGTTACCGACCCGTCAGCCCTGAAAGTCCGGCCGGGAGAAGTCAGATCCAGCGCCGACCCGACCGCCAGGCTGACCGGGTCGACACCCGTCCAGGCACCGGCGTCCCCGACGCTCTGGACGGTCCACTTCTTGGCGCTGTCCTGGCGCAGCGCCAACAGACCCCGGTCGGCCAGGTGGAACAACGTCGCGGTCAGTCCGCTCGCCGGGACCGCCTCGGTCCGGATGTATTCGCACTGCACCGGTCCCAGGCCCGTAGGCGGCGCGTATTGCAGCGGAAAGCCCGGCGCCGGTTCCACGGTGGTGCGCCACCAGAACAAGGCACCGAGGCCCGCCGCCATGGTCAGACCGAGCAGCAGCGCCAGCGCCGGAGCCGAACGGCCCAGCACCGGATCCCACCGCACCGACCAGGGCACCGTCGTACGCTGCGGAGTCGGGACGTCCACACCCGCACGGACCGTGACCGGTGTTCGGGGCGGCAGGCTTGCCGCCGACAGCGTCACCGTGTCACCGTCGATGGTGAGCCCGTCGCATGGGCGGCCGGCACCGGCCCCCACCGCGCACTGCGCACCGGGGACATTCCCCGGCAGCCGAATGGACACCTCGGCGCTGTCGATCTGATTGCTCCAGCCGGGGGCGATAACGTTCCACAGGAACGCGGACGGACCTGCGGGGTCGCCCACCTCCGACACGAAGTCCTTACCGGCGCCGGCCGTCCCCGGGTCGAGCACGCCGGGGATGCGATAACTGATCCGGTAGACATGGGTGCCCGGGGCGAGGTAGCTGTCCGGATCGCCGATCTTGGCCACCAGGAAGCGGTCACCGCCCTGCCGAAACAATTCGTAGGGCACCGGCCTGCCGTCGAGGGAGACCTCGGTGACCTCCGGCACCTGGCGCACATGAGAATCGTTCGGATTGGCGGTATCCCAGAAACGGAAGATACCGTGCCGGCCCCTGGGAAACTCAGTGGTCACCGTCTCGGTGGCCAGCATGAGGCCGTCTCGGTCGACGCTGAAATCGGCCCGCAGATTCGAGATGACCACCGGGTCGGA
>JAHZJY010000095.1 GCA_022600695.1 Actinomycetes bacterium
CCGGACTGTTTCCAGGCCCGGTCACCCGCCCACAGCAGGCTGATGCTGAACCGGCTGTTCGGGTCGTACTTGGCGCCCAGGTACTGTTCCACCGCGGGTTGGCACTGTTCGAGGCTGATCTGCTGGATGCGGTCCGGCGAGGGCGGGTCGGCTTTCGGTCCGTATTCCATACCGGGGTAGGTTCGCATATCGACGGCATCGGCGACCTCGAAGCGGTGCTCCTCCGCGCACTCGACGATGGTGGCCGCACCCGGGGCGTTATCGGGCCAGTCGAGGCAATCGCCCGGCTGGGCGTCGACGAACGTCGGATTGGCGATCGAGCCGAGTTTCTCCGTGGCAGCAGCCCCGCCGAGCGGGTTCTGCCCGACGATCGGGAGCGCGGTGACCGTCCCGGCGATCAGCAGGCCACCCAGCGCGGTCAGCAGCAGCGCGCGTCGGGTTGATGCTGCCTGCAGGCTGCCGAACCGCCGCCGCGGCGCCTCGCCGGAGGCCGTGTCGTCGGCCGCCGGCCGTTCGGATAGCTGCACCATCGTGACCCCATTGTGGCAGGCCCGCGGAGCCGTGTGACAAGTGCTGCTCCCGGACCGTTACGGGGTTGTGCTGTGCCACCGGGCGGGAGGTGCCGGGCAACGGCCGGCCGGGCCGAAAGTAGGGTTCAGAGCGTGATCGACCTGAAACTGGTGCGCGAGGACGCCGATGCGGTGCGCGGTTCCCAGCGCAGCCGTGGCGAAGACCCCGCTCTGGTGGACGCGCTACTCGAAGCCGACACCGCCCGCCGGGCCGCCATCTCGGCCGCCGACTCGCTTCGCGCCGAGCAGAAGACGGCCAGCAGGAAGGTCGGGTCGGCTGATCCGGAGCAGCGCCCGGCGCTGCTTGAACGGGCCAAACAGCTCGCCACCGAAGTCAAGGACGCCGAGACCCGGCAGGCTGAGTCGGAGGCGTCGTTCAGCGCGGCGCACGCGGCGATCTCGAACGTGATCATCGACGGAGTGCCCGCCGGTGGTGCCGACGACTATGCGGTTCTGGACGTCATCGGCGAACCCCGGGCGATCCCGGACCCCAGAGACCACCTGGAGCTCGGCGAGGCCCTCGGGCTGATCGATATGGAACGCGGCGCCAAGGTGTCCGGATCGCGCTTCTACTTCCTCACCGGCCGCGGTGCGCTGCTGCAACTCGGCCTGTTGCAGCTTGCTGTGCGGCTGGCCACCGACAATGGCTTCACACTGATGATTCCGCCGGTTCTGGTACGTCCCGAGGTGATGGCCGGCACCGGGTTCCTCGGCTCGCATGCCGACGAGATCTACCGGGTCGAGGACGATGACCTCTATCTGGTCGGCACCTCCGAGGTTCCGCTCGCCGGCTATCACGCCGGCGAGATTCTCGACCTGTCCGCCGGTCCGCTGCGTTACGCCGGGTGGTCGTCCTGCTTCCGTCGTGAGGCCGGCAGCTATGGCCGGGATACCCGCGGGATCATCCGGGTGCACCAGTTCGACAAGGTCGAGGGTTTCGTCTACTGCCGGCCCGATGATGCCGAATCCGAACACCAGCGACTGCTGGGGTGGCAGCGACAGATGTTGGAGCTGATCGATGTCCCGTACCGCGTGATCGACGTCGCGGCAGGCGATCTCGGCTCGTCGGCGGCCCGCAAGTTCGACTGTGAGGCCTGGGTCCCCACCCAGCGGGCCTACCGGGAACTGACGTCGACATCGAACTGCACCACATTCCAGGCCCGCCGGCTGGCCACCCGCTATCGGGACGCCGGCGGGAAGCCGCAGATCGCCGCGACGCTCAACGGGACGTTGGCGACGACTCGGTGGCTGGTCGCGATTCTGGAGAACCATCAGCAGCCCGACGGCAGCGTGCGGGTGCCCGCCGCGCTGGTTCCGTTCGTGGGCACGGAGGTGCTGACACCGTGAACGGCACGTCATGATCGAGCTGAATCTCGATGATCTGCGCGGGTGGTTCGGCTTCGGGGTGGCCGGTAATTTCGCCGGTCATCTCGAACAAGCCGGTGAGGCAGTCGATTTCACCAATGTGGCGAGCTCAGGTGCCGCGCCGAAGGGTATCTTCCCGTGGTATGTCCCCGGCCACGAAGGCCTGCTGGGGGAGTTCCCGTTGTCCCACGATGCTCTGATGGTGCCGCAGACCACCGCTGCCGACGGTTCGCTGAACCTGCAGATCGAGCCGGAGGTCGGCCTGGCCTGCGAAGTGGTGTGGGCCGGTGACACCGTCGTGACCCTGCGACCGTTCGCGCTGGGAGCGTTCAACGACTGCTCGATCCGCCGGCCCAACGCCCGCAAGATCAGCGACAAGAAGAACTGGGGCCCGGCCTCCAAAGGCGTGGCGCGGGGGTTCTTCGAGGCACACGACCTCACCCCCGACGGGCCCACCGCCACGCTGCGGTTGTTATGTCATCTGCGCACCGCCGACGGCACTCACCACGAGTACGGGGTGGACAGCCCCCTGCTGGGCTACTCCTACTACGGCGACGTGCTGCTCGACTGGATCGTTGAGCGGTTGGCCAACCAGACCGGATCGCCCGACACCCCGTTGGAAGATGTCGGCGCGTTGATGGTGGCCAGTGGGCACCCCGAACATGTGCTGATCGGGATCGGGGCAACCCGCTACACCCGGTATGGGGAGTCGACCTACCTGCAACCCGGCGATGAGGGGATCGTCCGGGTCTACGACCCCGCGGGCGGTGATGTCTCCGAGTTGCGCCAGCTGGTCTGGGAGCCCTGAGCCGGGCGCACCGGTGCCGGCTACCGCGTGCGCCGAGGGACCGGCCCCGGTCGGACCGCCCTGGCCCAGGCGAGGGGGTTCAGCTGCCGGTACGGGTCGGCCTCCCGCACCTGCTGAAGCTCCGCGAGGATGGTCTCCAGCGCGGTCTGGGTCCGCCCCTTGACGGTGGTCTCCCATTCGGCGGCCCCCACGTGGTCGGGTCCCGCAGTGGTGACCGGCGCGGTGGTGCTGATCGGTGATCCGAATCGCAGGTACATCCGCTGCGGTCGGGGCAGGAGGGTGGGCCCGATGCCGCGCGTCAACGGAAGGCCCACCCCGGGAAGGCCGTGCAGGCGCCGGCCGGCGGCCCGGCTGATCCGTTCCCACCCGCTGCCGCGTTCGACCATGCTGGTATAGACATCGTCGCCGCCGACCAGCCCGGCGGGAACGATCGGATAGTCGTGGGCGATGGCCAGCCGCGCAAACCCGCTACGGCCTTCCCATTGCAACTGATACTGCTCGCCTTTGAACTTCAGCATGTCCCGTCCGCCGCCGGGGAAGACCAACACGGTTTCGCCGTGCCGCATCAGGGTGGCGCCGGTGTCGGGATGACCGATCACCGCACCCGCGGCGGCAAAGGCGTCCTGGGCCAGACTGCCCATCCGGACGAATGAGCGGTCAGCCAGACCGCGGACCCGCACCCCCAGTTCGCGGTGCACGAAATAAGGAATCAGAACGATCTCGGCCAGACCGAAGGAGGTGTGGTTGCCGACCAGGAGGAACCGTCCGTCGCGGGGCAGGTTCTCCAGACCGTCGACATAGAAACGACACAGATCGACGACCGGACCCAGCCCGTCGGCCACGGCGAAAAGAGCTGTGCGCAGCGCCCGTACCCGGTCCGACTGGTTCACCAGATGGTCGAGTCCGGTGC
>JAHZJY010000096.1 GCA_022600695.1 Actinomycetes bacterium
CCGTCGCGTCAGCGGGGATCTGCGATCGCGGGTACCGCAGGTTTCGCCAGGAGGGCGCCGGGCCCAGGTCGTAGGGCTCAACCCGGCCGGCGGCCACCGGCGTTCCGTCGGTACCCGGCCTGCCGTACTCCAATTCGACAGGCTGACCATCGGTCTGGCCGTCGAGTACGCTCTTGCCGGCGACCGTCCCGGCCGCGGTGACGACGACCAGTGGGTGCTCGCCGTCGTCGGGTGGCAGCTGATACCACGCCGATGTCAGTCGGCTCTGCTGTTGGCCGGAATCGACGTAGCTGCCGGCCACCGGCACCCGGGCCGGATTCAGTTGGTAGGGCAGTGGCAGGGTCGACCCGTTGATGCCCGGTCGGGAAAGCGTGAACGGGCCCTCCCAGTCGTGGTCGACCCCCGGCATCGGGTTGTTGACCCGGATCGCCTCGGCCACAATCTTTTCCGCCACTCCGTCGGGGCCGAATCCGACCGGGTCGGCTCCGCCCAGTGGGCCCAGCGGCCCGTAGTCGCCGGCCAACGGCGTGAGGAAGCCGTTGTTCGGGTCCGGTTCCACCAACACATCGTCGGCCAGACCGCAGCCGCCGGCCAGGGCCCGCACATTGGCCCAACCGTTGGAGTAGGTCGGGTACTGGCGCACCACCCCGGCCGTCATCGAGGCCAGGAAGACCAGCACCATGAAACCGGCGGCGACCGGGATCGGGGCCGCGGTCAGCGCCCGCGCGAGCCGGCCCTCACCGCGGGATCGGGAGGTGAAATGCAGCCACACCGTGTAGAGCGCGGAGAGCACGAAGAGGCCCAGAAACAGCGTGCTGATGCTGACGCCGGCGATCTGCGGGATCGTGTTGTTGAACGGCACCCCGTAACTCGATACGTACCACCAGCCGTTGGTTGTGGAGAAGGTCAGCGCGAGCAGGAACAGCACCGCGGTCACGACGGTCATCCGATTGCGCGACCAGCGCAGCACGGTGCGCGAGATCAGCACCGTGGCGAGGGCGGCCATCGCCGCGCCCACGGCGGCGAACAATCCGAAATGGTGCACCCACTTGGTGGGGGTGAACATCAGGACGAACATCGTCGCGAAGATGACGCCCATCAGCCGCCAGGCCGGGCCCCGGGCGACACCGGGAACCCGCTTGCGGCGCAGCATGATGAACACCGAGACGAATAACGAGAGCATGGTGATGAAGAACCCGAACCGCCGTGACAGCGAACCGTCGACCGTCGGCAGAATCAGATAGTAGTAGCGCAGGTTCTCGGTGTACCAAGCCTGGCTGGGGCCGATATCGGTGCGGATCCGGGTGGCCTCCAGCACCGTCGCAAAGGTCTGATCGGCGAACACCACGGTCAGGATCACCGTGCCGGCGGCGAGCAGTGGTGCCACCAGCGGCCAGGTGCCGACAATGGCGCGGCGGCGCATCACGATTCGGAGAATCGGCCGGCCGCCGGCCAGCAGCGCGGCGACCGCGATCAGCCCGGTCGGCTGGATGCCCAGGGTGAAGGCTGCGGTGATGATCGCCAGCGCCGCAGGAGTCAGCCGACCCGAACTGATCGCCCGCTCGATCAGCACATAGGTGATCAGGGCACCGGTCGCGATCTGACCTTCCGGGCGCAGCCCGTTGTTGAAGGGCATCCAGGCGGCCAGCAGCACCAGCCCGGCCGTCCACAGCGCAGGGCGGCTGCTGACCACGGCGGGGCCAAGCCGGGGCAGCACCTCGCGGGACAACAGCAGCCAGCACAGCAGCGCGCACAGCAGATCGGGTAGCCGCATCCAGATACTGGCGGTACTGACATGGGTCATCAGCGCGAGCACGTTGTAGTACCAGCCGAACGGGTCCTCCGGGACGCCGAACCAGCGGAAGTAGTTCGACATGTAGCCGGCGTGGTCGGCAACCCGGGCCATGCCGAGGATGTAACCGTCGTCGGAGGAGTTGGCGCCGATCACGTACCAGATGACGAAACCGGCCACCACGGTGACGTCGACCGGGGTGAGCGTTCGCCAGCGTTGCGGGACAAGCCGGTGCATCCGGCGTCCGTCGAGCCGGTCCAGTCGCCACAGTGCGGCAAGGGCCACCGCGGTCGCCGCGATCGCCAGCAGCATCGCGGCCAGTTTCAGCGTTGTGGGCCGGGTGGAGAATCGGGTGTCGATGGTGGCCGAAACGCTCAGTCCGGGCGGCGCCGGACCGGTGAGATCGGTGAACACCCCGACGATATTCGGCCGGAGGTTGGGATCGAAGAACCCGGAGCGCAGGTAGTCGTATCCGGTCTGCGGTGAGTCCGCCTTCTGCTCGGCGTCCAGGTCGGCGTAGTCGTCGTCGGGCGGCACCCCGATGAAGCTGGCGAAGGTGCCGGCCTCGGTGGAGCTGATCTCCAGGCGCTGGCACTGCGGTGCAACCACGTCGGCACGCGGGACACTCGCGATCACCACGTTCCGATCGGTGACATCGACCCGCCGGCTGTTGGCGGTGACGAATAGTGAGTTCAGAGCGGCGTCCTTGGCCTTCTGCGGAGCCAGGCCGAGCACCATGCCGCCTTTCGCAGGCATCGCGCGGATCACCTCGCACGGCACGGTCGCCGTCATCGACACCGGTGACAGCGAGATCAGCGGGGACGTCACGCTGTCGAGTCGGCCGTTCTGCGGCCAGTTCAGCGTGGCGGTGGTCTGCACGACTGGCAGCAGCGGGGTGAGCACCGCCAACACGAAACCGAGCAGGCCGGCCACGGTGGCCACCCGTCTGGTGATCGTCACCTCCCGGGCGGCGCCGCGGGCACTGTCGGCCAGGGTCTGTGTCATGACGCCGCCTCGCTTGCGGGCGCTGTCTCAGTCATGGCTGCGGCTTTTTTTACGGCAGCGGTCTTGTTCATGGCAGCGCCCTGATCGGTCCGTTGCGGCTCCACCCGAACACCCGCTCGGCACCCTCATCGACGATGGCATCGGGGGCCTGCGCGGCGGGGACCACCCGGATATAGCGTTCGATCGCTCCCCAGTCCCGGTACCAGTCATCGCGCAGATAGGTCGGCACCGTCGCGGTGCTCAACAGCGCCTGGATGAACAGGAACGGCCCCCCGGCGCGGGCGGACTGCCAGGTATTCGACGACACGACCACCTGTTTGAGGTTGGGCAGGATCCGGTAGCGGGGCACCTGTGCGATACCCAGGTGCTCGGAAAACGGTCGCTGACAGGGGAATTGGGCGGCCGAGGCGATATCCATCAGCACCGGGGTCTCGGTACCGAGAAACTGTTGGGCGGTCTGCAGGACCGGCACCCGCGGCGGAGTGAATCCGAACCACTGTTCGCTGCTGAGGTTGGGGTCATCGGCGACGATGCGGGCGACGTTGGCCTCCGGCGGTGCCCAGGAAAGGGGGAAGCGCAGGTTGCGCCAGGCCAGCTGCTCGATGGTGTCGATCGGCTGGACCTTCTCGAGTGCGTCGAAGCTGCCGTCCGGCCGGCGCACCCCCCATTGGAGCTTCAGCGACTGACCGTAGTGGAACTCGCCTTCATCGTCGTAGTACCAGATGGCACCCGCTGCGGCGACGGTGACCAGAGGGCGGTCCGCCGAGCGCGGCGGCAGCTCGTACCAGGCGGACGTGGCCTTGGCCGCCACGGTGTTCTCCTTGTAGCTGCCCATCACCGGGGTGGTCTTCGGGTCGAGACCGAACGGCAGGAACACCTTGGACCCGTTAACCCCCACTGGTCCGTAGCCGCCGCCGGTGCCGCCGGAGAACCCGATTCCCACATTGGGCTTGTTCGGGGATCCGTCGGAGTTGACCGTCCCCGGGTTGGCGACGAACGGTGCCACCGGGTCGAGGGTGTCGCTGACCCCGTTCGGGGTGAAACCGATCGGCTTTTCCCCGCCGAGTGGGCCGTACCGTCCCCACCGCTGTCCGGGGGCGGGTTGCAGCATCCCGGTGTTGGCATCGGCCTCGACCAGAACATCGTCGGCCATCGCGCAGCTACTGGCCGACAGGCCGGAGCGCAATGCCGCCAGGTTTGCCTTCGCGTTGGTGTACGCGGGGTAGCGCTGCGCGAAACCCTTCGCCATCGAGCCGACCGCGAGCAGAACGATGATCAGCGAGAAGACCAGCAGTGGGGTGGATGCGAGCAGACGGTTACGCCGGGTGTCGGCGACCTCGGTATGCCCCGCGTAGTCGATCCGGAAGTGCAGCCAGCCGGCCAACAGCCCGGTCAGAATGGCCAGGGCGAGGAACATCGACGTCACCGGTTGGTGGAGCAGCACGGGTTCCCGGTCGTACCAGGGCACACCGTAGTTGCCGACATAGAACCAGCCGTTGATACCGGAGGTGGCCCAGGCCAGGACGAACAGCAGGCCGGTGACGTACAGCGCGAGGTTGCGACGGCTGTGCAGTCCCACGGTGGCGAACGCGAACGCCGTCACCGCACCCAGGGCCGCGGTCAGGCCGGCGAAGGCGCCGAACTGCACCGCCCACTTGGTGGGGGTGAAAGTCAGCAACAGCAGGCCCAGCGCGGTGCTGCCGATCAATCTCCACACCGGTCCGCGGGCCACCCCCGCCAGTCGGCCCTTGCGAAGCAGCATCGTCAGCATGGCGAACAGGCACAGCAGCATGATCAGCACGGCGAAACGCCGGGTCAGCGATGCCTCCACATGCTCTTCGACGGTGAGGAAGTAGTAGCGGAGGAAGTCCTGGTACCAGGAGATCGTCGGCCCGACAACATATTTGATCCGGACCGACTCGGCGACGCTGGCCAGGGTCTGGTCGCGGAACACCACGACGAAGAACACCGATAGCGCCGCGGCCAAGGGGGTCAGCTGGGCCAATATGCCGTCGGAGACCCGGCGGGCGCCGATCAGTCCGGCCACCGCCCGCGCCCCCACCAGCAGGGGTGCAGCGGCTATCAGACCCTGCGGGGCCAGTGTCACGCAGAACACCGCCACCACGATCGCCATGGCCACCGGTGCAAGCCTCCGAGTGGCGATGGTGCGCTCCACCAGCATCCACACGGCCACGACACCGAAGGCGATCAGCGGTTCCGGTCGCAGGCCGTTGTTGAACGGCAGCCAAGCCGCCAGGAACACCACACCGGCGGTCGCCACCGCCACCCGGTTGCGGGCCAGTCCGCCCCGGCCCGATCCCAGCCGGGGCAGCACCCGGTAGCTCAGGATCAGCCAGCTGCCGATGGCCGCCACGAGTGCAGGCAGCCGCATCCAGACCCCGGCGGTGCTGACCGAGGCCAACTGGGCCAGCAGCGATTGGTACCAGTCGAAAGGCGCCTCGCTGGCCCCGAAGAACCGGTAGTAGTTCGCGCTGTAGCCGGCCTCGCCCGACACCCGGGCGATGGTCAGGTTGTAGCCGTCATCGGAGGAAATCGCCCCGATCACATGCCACAGCAGCAGGGTGGCGATGACCCCGGCATCGACCGGCCAGTGGCGCCAGCGGTGCCGGGCGGCGGCCAGCCGGCGCAGGGTCGCGCCGCGATCCAGCACAACCAGTGCCGCGATTGAGGCGATCACGCACAGCACGCCGGCCACCATGACGGCCAGCTTCAGCGGGGTCGGACTGGTGATGAACCGGGTGTCGACGTCGATGCGGGCCGACAGTCCCGGCTGGGGCGGCACCTTCAGATCGGTGAAGACCCCGGTCACCTGTGGTTTCTTATCCGGAGACAGGGTTCCGGCGGCCCCCGGTATCCCGACGAAGTCCGCGCCGACCTGGCCCGGGTTCGCCCACACCCGGACCTCGCTGCAGGCGCCGGAGGCGACCGCCGAACGGGGCGCGACCGCGGCAACGGTGTCGCGGAAGGCCACCAC
>JAHZJY010000097.1 GCA_022600695.1 Actinomycetes bacterium
CACCGTCGCGCAGGGCCGCTACCGCCCCGAGCCGGTCCGGTTGTGGTTCCTCGAAACGAAAGGAAAGCGCCGCGCCGCACATATGCCGGGTTTCACCGATCATGTGGTGGGTGCGGCGCTCTACCAGCTGCTGTGCCGTAACGCACGGTCGCGCGGAATGCCCGGCGTCTACTCGTACCTGCCCGGTCTGACGAACGTGACGGCGATGCGGGACCTGGCCCGCTTCGTGCGCGCCCATCGCCTTCGGGTGGGTCCGAAAGGTCCACCGCTGTACGTTCTGCAGTCAGACTTCGACAAGTACGGCGACACCCTGCCGGTGGGCCCGGACGCACCGCTGTGGCCGATCCTGCATGAGATCGCGTCCCTGGGTAGCCCCGGCGGCGAGATCTCAAAGGGCACCTGGAATCTCATCACCGCACTGGCGCGGCCCGTTGTCCGGGATACCGACGGCACCGAATTCACCCGCCGCAACGGCCTCGTCATGGGGACTCCGATCGTGCCGATGCTGGCGAACCTCGCCGTCCTACCGATGGACACCGCGGTACTGGACGTCAATGGCATCTTCTACGCCCGGTACAACGACGACTTCCTGCTGGCCCACCCTGAGCTTGCCGCGATCCACGAGGCGGACGCCCGGATATCGTCGGTGATCAAGGACTTGGGGGTCAGCCGCAAGGATGAGAAAGAGCGCCGGACGGCGCTGAGCGCCAACGGCATGCCCTCATCCGTCGACCCGGCGTATCGGGGCGGCAATCGGATCGATTGCCTGGGTCTGTCGGTCAGCCATGCGGGCACCATGACCGTCGGCCCGCACCGGTTGCGCCGCTTCACCGGGCGGGTGGCCGCGCGGATCGACGGAGCCGCCCCCGCGCTGTCGTCGCTGCCGCCCACGGAACGGGCCCGCCACCTGATCGCCGCCGTCAATGTAATGCTCGACATCACGAATCCGTTTGCAGTGCAGGGTTTATCGTCGCTGCTGGACAGTACGACCGATCGCGGTGTTCTCAAGGATCTGGACTTCCGGATCGCACGGAAGATCGTTCAGGCGGCCACCGGCCGGCCCGGGGTGCGCGGTTTCCGGGTGCTGGCGCCGCGGATGCTGTATCGGGAGTTGGGCCTGGTATCGCTGGTCCGTCTGCGCAACTTGCGCTGATCCCGGGTGTGCGGTTCAATTTCGGCGAGGGCGCGGATCCCGCTTTCGGGCGGACTTTCCGAAGGACCACAGAGGCTGCGGCTTTCGATCCTTCATTTTTTCGTTTTTCCCCGCGCCCTCGCCCGCCCCGGTGCTACGAACCGTAATAGCGGCCCAGAACCTCGTCACGTAACTCCGCGAAGTCCCCGGCGGGGATGGCATCGCGGATCCGGTCGACGAGTCGGATGATGAAGCGTTCGTTATGGATGGTGCACAGCGTGGCGGCCAGAATCTCCTTGGCCTTGAACAGGTGGTGAATGTAGGCGCGGGTGTAGTGCGCGCAGGTGTAGCAGTCGCACTCTGGATCGATCGGGGTGAAATCCCGGCGATAGCGGGCCCCGGTGATGTTGTAGCGGCCGTCCGGCGAGTAGACCGCGGCGTTGCGGGCCACCCGCGACGGCGAGACACAATCGAAAGTGTCCGCGCCGGCGGCGATCGCGGCGAAAAGGTCGTCTGGTTCGCTGATGCCGAGCAGGTGCCGGGGTTTGGTGTCGGGCAGTTCGTCGGTGCACCAACCGATGATGGTGGCGAGGTTCTGCTTCTCCAGTGCGCCACCGATCCCGTAGCCGTCGAACCCGATACCGTCGGCATCGACGATGGCCTCCAGGTCGGCGCAGGCCTGGCGGCGCAGATCCTCGTAGTGGGCGCCCTGAACCACACCGAACAGCGCCTGCGCGGGATGTGACGGCCCCTCGGTCGCAGCCAACCGGCGATGCTCATCCAGGCAGCGCTGCGCCCACGCGGTGGTCCGGGCTAGCGACTGTTCCTGGTAGGCGCGGGTGTTGACCAGGGTGGTCAGCTCATCGAAGGCGAAAATGATGTCCGCACCGAGCTGATGCTGAATACCGATCGACACCTCAGGGGTGAAACGGTGTGTCGAGCCGTCCAGGTGGGAGACGAAGGTGACGCCATCGTCATCGACGTGGGCCAGCCGCTGTTTGCCGTTGGCGATCAGGTCGTCGGCCTGGGTCCGGTCCGGGTCCTGCATCAGCACCTTGCGGAAACCCGCGCCCAGCGACATGATCTGGAACCCGCCGCTGTCGGTGAAGGTCGGACCCGGCCAGTTCATGAAAGCCCCCAGCCCGCCGGCCTCCGCCACGATGTCCGGGCCTGGCTGCAGGTATAGGTGGTAGGCGTTGGCGAGCACCGCCTGGGCGCCGAGGTCGGCCATGGTTTCGGGCAGGACCGCTTTGACCGTTGCCTTGGTGCCCACCGCGATGAAGGCCGGCGTGCGAATGTCCCCGTGCGGGGTATGGATCACACCGCTGCGGCCCCGGCTGTTCGCTAACTCGGACTCGACAGTGAAGTACCCCACGCGGGCCATCTAACCAAGTCGCCTCTTCGCCATCCCATGGAGCCGATCGCGAAACCGTTCGAGGTAAAGGTCGGCTGCCGCTAAGAGGGTTTCGGCGAAGCGGCGTTGGACTTCCTGCGGCGCCGCGGCGTGGCCTTCTTCTCCGCGGTGCCCACCGCACGCTCGAGTTCACCGAGCGAGTCGTCGAGATGGCCGAGCATCCGCTGCAGACTGGGCACGCTTCGCCGGCAACCGACCAGGCCGAAATCAAGGTTGTCGGCGTTGTTCGACAGCGTGATGTTGAGCGCCTGGCCGTCGAGGGCGATCGATAGCGGATAGTTCCCGTCGAGTCGGGCACCGTTCCAATACAACGGCTCTCGTGACCCCGGAACATTCGAGATCACCAGGTTGAACGGCGGCGCGGCGGATCCGATGGCCGGGGCCAGCATCGACAGCAGCAGCGGCGAGACGTTGAAGGCCGACAGCGCCATCTGCTGCAGTTTGGGCAGCTGCCGGAACACCTCCTTGTTGTTCTGCATCGAGGAACTGACCTCAGCCAGTCGTTCCCCGGGGTCGTCAAGGTCGGTGGCCAGGCTGGCCAGCAAGGCCCCGACCTGATTCCCGCCGCTGGAATTCGCGTCGTCGCGCAGGCTGACCGGCACCATCGCGATAAGGGGCCGATGGGGCAGTGCGTTCTGTTCCAGCAGATAGGCCCGCAGCGCACCCCCGCACACGGTAAGCACCACATCGTTGAGGGTGACCCCTGCGACCTTTTTTATCGCGGTGAACCGGGCGAGCGGCCAGGATTGCGCCGCACAGCGCCGGGCCCCGCCGATCGGCACGTTGAGGATCGTGCGGGGTGCGCCGAACGGCAGGGTCAGCTGCTGCTCGAATAGCCCCTTCTGTGCCAGGTACAGCGCCGAAGGGCCAAGCCCGGCAATGGATTCCGCGATCTTCACCAGCTCACCGAACCGCGACGGCCGCGTCTTGCCAGGGCCCGCGGTTCGACCGTTGGTACCCCACATGATCCGGGCGGCCTCATCCTGCTGATCGGTGGCCAGCGAACGGCGCATGATCCGCATCGCGCTCACGCCATCGATCAGCGCGTGGTGGATCTTGGTGTAGACGGCGACCCGGCCGTCATCGAGGCCCTCCACGAAATGGCTCTCCCACAGCGGACGGTGACGGTCGAGCAGCGTCCCGTGCAGCCGCGAGGTGAGTTCCAGTAGTTCGCGCACCCTGCCCGGGGAGGGCAGCGCTGAGCGCCGAACGTGGTATTCCAGATCGATGTCCCGGTCGAAGGCCCAGGTCAGGTTGGCGATCCCGCCGAGCAGTTCAGCGGGGTGCTTGCGGAAGGTGGGTGCGATGTCCTCACTGCCGATCAGGCCCTGATAGATGTCACGCAGGAATTCCGGGCCCGCCCCCTCCGGCGGCTCGAACAACTGCAGACCGCCGACGTGCATGGGGTGCTCACGCGACTCCGCGAGCAGGAACATCGAATCGACGGGCGATATCAGTTCCATGAGCCTTGCCTCCGCTTGGATCCCTCAACTATGTGCTTGAACACTAGGCCAGGACGGGACACAAAAAGTTCGTTGCGGCCGAATGCGGACGGACGGGTACCCGGCGGATTGGCGGGCGGTCTTGCCGATGGTGCGGCCCGGCAGGCGTTGCCGTCCCCCCGCCGCCGGGTCAGATCACCGTGAGGCGAGGATTGCTGCTGCCGAGCTCGGTGAGGTCGCTCACCCGGTACGCGGTCACCGATGTGTCACCGACCGCATAGAGCACATCTCCGATGCGCACCGTGCGCAGGACCGGCTCGCCGGTGCGGATCTCACCGATGACGTCGAGACCGTCCGGGGTGACCCGCAGCACCTTGAGGAACTGGTCGTAGCGGTAGTCGCCCTGTTCGTCGTAACCGCTGCCGGCCACCGGTACGACCAATAACCCGTCCTCCGCGGAGTACAGCAGGGCGTGGTGATCGAACTGGGCGTTCGACCACGACCATTGGTACCCGGGGTCGAGGAATTCGCGTTCGATCTGAGTCAGGTTGGTGCCGTCGCTGACGTCGAACAGCGAAGCGTGCAGGTGGGTATTCCCCGTTTCAGGGTCTCGCTCCTGGCCGATACCCAGCAACAGCCCATCCCCGACCGGCTGCAGGTAGTTGGAGAAGCCCGGCACGATCAGCTCGCCGAGCAACACCGGTTCGGCCGGGTCGCTGAGGTCCACGGCGAACAGCGGATCGGTTTGCAGGAATGTCACCAGATAGCCGGTATCGCCGATGAACCGGGCCGCGTAGAGCCGCTCGCCCGGCGCCAGACCGGATACCCGGCCGACTTCGTCGAGGGTTTCCCCGGCGGTGTCGAGAATGTATATCCCGCTGTCGTTGCGGGTGCTCCAGGCGCCGTCGACCAGCTGTGAGCTCACGGTGTGGGTTGCCACCCGCAGGTAACCGTCCCGTTCATCCATGGCGAACTGGTTGATCAGCGTTCCAGAGACGACACCGCTGGCCTGCCAGCCGATATCGGTTGCCGCGACGGTGAAGCGGTCGATACGGGTGTCGGTCGACCAGCCCGAATCGGTGTAGTGGTTTTCGTTGGAGGCCACGTACAACGCGTCGGCAGTCATGTAGACGGCACCGCCGGTGGCCGACACCAGGGCGCCGACACCGTCGGCGAAGCCCCCGCCGTCGCGCGCCGAGTCCACCGAGACCGCGGTCAGCAGCATGGATTGCCCGTCGGCGTGCGGGCGCACGATCTCCCCGGCCCCGGCGACCAGTCCCAGGTCCACCTGATTCCCGTCCGCATCGACCGCGTAGGCGTGCGGCAGGGCGAGATCCCCGATCTGCGATCCCACCCGCGCGACATAGGAGTCCCAGGTCTCATAGGTCCGGTATGCGGTGATATCGGTGCCAACCCACGGCCGGTACAGCAGCGCGTCCGCCTGGCCGGCATCATCGGCGGTCTCCTTAACCGGGGTGTCGGTGTACTCCGGTGCGGGAAGGTCCACCGACCGCTGCAGGATCAGGTAGACGACACCGTCGACGGCGCGCGAACTCTGGTACCCGCCATCGAAGACCGTCTGGTTCACCACCTCGGGCGCGGTCCGGTCCGAGACGTCGTAGACGGTCAGTGTCGTCTGCGGGTTCCACTCCCACGGCCCCCAGTAACCGGGGGCTATCCGCACCGTCGGGCCGTACCAGCCGAAGCCGGTCTGGGTGATCACCGTCAGCCGGTCCCCGGACAGGTAGGAGCCCAGCACGTCGCCGGACAGTGCCGACTCCGAGGCCACCGTCAGGTCGGCCCGAACGATGGTCAGCCGGCCGTTGTGGGCCACGTAGACGTACTGGCCGTCGGTTTCCACGAAGTCGGCCTCATCGACACCGTCCACCTGCGTGTTGGTGTCCGATGCGCCGCCTGCACCGCCTCGGACCGACTCGTCCTTGAGATACGTCGGCCACGGTTGGTACCCGTACACCGGGACGGTCTGCCCGAACAGGTCGCCGTACTGCTGCCGGGCCAACTCGAGCAGGTAGTCGTTCAGTTCCGCTTCGGTCATCGCGGGCACGGTCCCGGGGTCCTGAGTCTGACCGGTGGTCTGACCGGCACCCAACGCCGGGAACAGATTGACCAGCGTGCGACGAACCAGCAGCAGTGCGCCCTCAAGGAACTCGGTGACCGGACTGGCCGGCAGGCCGGACAACCAGTTCGACGCCGAGTCGAACAAACCGTTGACCGCGACGCTGATCGTCGCGATCGGTCCGGTCGGGACGTCGGACGGCAGGTCGCCCACCGGAGCCGGCTCGGATACCGGTGGCACCGGATCGGCGACGACCACACTCGCCGCCGGAGCGGGATCATCGGCACCGGTCACCTGCAGGGCCGGAGGTGACACCGCGGCGGGATCATTGCCGCTCTCGGCGATCCCGGGATCTGGGCTTGCCGCCGGGCCCGAGTTCTGCGGCTGGAGGACGGCCGGAGCACCAGCGTCGTCATGGACTGTTGACGGCCGCCGTCCGGGAACCCGGATCGCCGAGGTTGATCCGGCGCTACCGACCACGGTCGGGACCGCACTGCCGACCGCCGCCGCTGCCGGGTTGGCGGGGCCCGACCGCCCCACCCGGACGCCCTCCCCCAAAACCCCGGTGGTTGCTGAGCGTACGGCTCGGCCCCGATTCTGCGCTGCGGGCCGGTCGGACCTGGCCGTCGAGACCGAGGATGTGTCCCCATCGGCCGGTTCGGCGCCGGCGACCCCGGCGGCCTGCGGTCCGGCGAGGGACAGGCCCAGCGCTACCGCTGCCACCCCGGCCCGCGTACCCCGTTTGACTACCGTCATCGGCCTCGCGCTTCGCTAATTCCTGAGATTTTACTGTGAAAGAAGCCAACGATAGCTGTGAGTGGGCTGGTCGTCAACGAGCCGCCCGCCGTGGTCAGGGTCAGCGCGATGCGCGCCAGGGGCTAGGTTCCATCACGCCAGGGGCTAGGTTCCATCACGCAGGGGGCGACCCGCCGGGTCGCGCACCTTGTCGGTGAGAATCAGAACCGCGTCGATGATGCCCCAGATGATCGCGCCAAGACCGCAGGTGACCAGGCCGACGATCAATTGGATGACACCCAGCTTGGTATCGCCGAGATAGATGCGGCCTATCCCGACGATCCCGATGAGGCCGAGCAGTTGCAGCAGACCGGCCACGACCTTGGACTTGTCAGACAGCGGCTCACCGGTCAGCGGATGCCGACCGAACGGTGCTTCAGGATCACGGTAGGAGCCGGGCGGAGGGTACTGGCCCGGCGGGGGGTACTGGCCCGGCGGGTAGTACGGCGGAGGCATGCCGCCCTCGGCTCCCCCGAACTGCGGCTCAGTCATGCGTTCAGCATGCCACCAACGACCGTCATCGTGTCGCGCGGCCGCGCTGAGTCATGACCGCTTCTTTTAGGTCGCGTGGGATGCAGCCCACAACGGGCGCACACTGGACGCCAGTGGAAGGGAGTGAACATGGCACGTTACGTGACGAAGGTGAGGACCTCGAGGACCCCGCAGGAGGCGTTCGCCTACCTGGCCGACCTGCGAAACTTCGCCGAGTGGGATCCCGGCGTGAAGGCCGTCAAGCAGGTGGAGGGCTCCGGCGGCGGCCCGGACGCCGTATTCGATG
>JAHZJY010000098.1 GCA_022600695.1 Actinomycetes bacterium
GGAACACCACCACAGCAAAACTCCGATCGTGGCCGGGACGTTGTGAAACCGAGCGGCAGCTGTGACTGGAAAACCGCTTGGTCTGTCATGGGAGAATCGACCCGTGACTACCCACCAGCTGCCGTGGCACAACACCAGCCACCACCCGCGGCCGCGACCGCTGGCGCAGTCGACCAAACTCCAGGACGTCCTCTACGAGATCCGCGGCCCGGTGCACGACCATGCCGCCCGGCTGGAGGCCGAGGGTCACCGCATCCTCAAGCTGAACATCGGCAATCCGGCGCCGTTCGGATTCGAGGCGCCGGACGTGATCATGCGGGACATGATCCAGGCGCTGCCCGATGCGCAGGGCTACTCCGACTCGAAGGGCATCCTCAGCGCGCGCCGCGCCGTGGTGACCCGCTATGAACTCGTCGAGGGATTCCCCCGGTTCGATGTCGACTCGGTATTCCTGGGCAACGGCGTCTCCGAACTGATCACGATGACGCTGCAGGCACTGCTGGACAACGGTGACCAGGTGCTCATCCCGGCCCCGGACTATCCGCTGTGGACCGCGTCGACCTCGCTGGCCGGCGGCACCCCCGTCCACTATCTGTGCGACGAGACCAACGGCTGGCAGCCTGATATCGCCGACCTGGAATCGAAGATCACCCCGCGCACCAAGGCCCTGGTGGTCATCAACCCGAACAACCCGACCGGCGCGGTGTACGGCCGGGAGGTGCTCCACCAGATGGCGGAGCTGGCACGCAAACACCAGTTGCTACTGCTCGCCGACGAGATCTACGACAAGATCCTCTACGACGACGCCGAGCACACCAGCATGGCGACCGTGGCACCGGACATCCTGTGCCTGACGTTCAACGGACTGTCCAAGGCCTACCGGGTGGCCGGGTATCGCTCCGGCTGGCTCGTAGTCACCGGGCCCACCGATCATGCCACCAGCTTCATCGAGGGGATCAGCCTGCTGGCCAATATGCGGCTCTGCCCGAATGTCCCGGCACAGCACGCCATTCAGGTGGCGCTGGGTGGGCATCAGAGCATCGACGACCTGGTGCTGCCGGGTGGTCGGCTACTGGAGCAGCGCGATACGGCCTGGACCAGACTCAATGAGATCCCCGGTGTCTCCTGCGTCAAGCCGGAGGGTGCGCTCTATGTCTTTCCACGGCTGGACCCCGAAGTTCACGACATCGTCGACGACGAGAAGCTGGTCTTGGACCTTCTGCTCGAGGAGAAGATCCTCATGACCCAGGGCACCGGGTTCAATTGGCCCGCGCCGGACCACCTGCGCATCGTGACCCTGCCGTGGGCACGCGATCTGGCCAATGCCATTGAGCGGCTTGGTAATTTCCTGGCCCACTACCGCCAGTAGCCGGTGGCCCACTCTCATCACCATTCCTCCGGCGGCCCGGCGCCACTGAGCCCCCTGGCCGCCCGGGTCGTCGTCGGGGTGCTGGCCCTGATCGGACTGGCGGTGGTCGCGGGAGCGATCCTGCTCTGGCCGTCGGGGACGAAGGCCGATATTCCGCTGCCGTTCCAGAACGCCGAGGGGGGCTCGGTGACCACCGAGGCCGGCCAGGTGACATCGACTGCGCTCAGCGACTGTGGCAGCCCGTCAGCCGGTCAGGTGCTGACCGGCGCCCCCACGCCCGGCGTGGCCGGCAGCGGGACCTGCGTTCAGACGTTGATCACGATCGACAGCGGACCGAACACCGGCGCCCGCACCCTGCTGGAGTTCTCCCGCGGCCCCGGACAGCCGAATCTCTCTGCCGGGGATCATATTCGGATTTTCCGGCAGGTGAGCCAGCAGGGTGCCACCAGCTACGGGTTCTACGACTACGAGCGCACCTGGCCGCTCGCGCTGCTCGCGATCGCGTTCGCGGCGGTGACCGTCCTGGTAGCCCGGTGGCGCGGACTGCGGGCCCTGCTCGGCATCATCGTCGCCTTCATCGTGCTGGTGGTCTTCATGCTGCCCGCATTGCGGGACGGTGCTCCGGCGATGCCGGTCGCGCTCGTCGGCTCCGCGGCAATCCTGTTCGCGGTCATCTATCTGGCGCACGGGGTGGGCCTGCGCACGAGCGCCGCCCTGCTCGGCACCCTGACGTCGATGTTGCTGGCCGCCGGACTGTCCTGGGCGGCAATTGAACTCACCCACCTGACCGGGCTGTCGCAGGACCAGAACAACGAGGTCGCCGCCTACCTCGGCCATATCTCGATCACCGGGCTGCTGCTCGCCGGGTTCATCGTCGGCTCGCTCGGTGTTCTCAACGACGTCACGATCACCCAGGCCTCGGCGGTTTTCGAATTGGCCCAAGCGGGCCAGCCCACGCGCAGACAGCTCTTCTCGCAGGCCATGCGGGTGGGCAGCGACCACATCGCCAGCACCGTCTACACGCTGGTTTTCGCCTACGCCGGAAGCGCGCTACCGCTGCTGCTGTTATTCAGTGTGGCCAACCGGTCCCTGGCCGATGTGCTGACCACTGAGAGCGTCGCAATCGAGATCGCCCGTTCCGCTGTCGGGGGTATCGCGCTGGCGCTGTCGGTACCGCTGACCACCGCGGTGGCGGTGGTGCTGGCCACGCCTAACCCCGCTCCAGAACCTCCAGCAGATAGCGGCCGTAGCCGGATTTGACCACGGCACCGGCCCGTTCGGCGAGCCCGGCGTCGTCGATGAAACCCATCCGCCAGGCGATCTCCTCCGGGCAGGCGACCTTCAGACCCTGCCGCGCCTCGATGGTGCGGACGAAGTTGCCGGCCTCCAGTAACGAATCGAAAGTGCCGGTGTCCAACCACGCGGTTCCGCGCGGCAGCACCTCGACCGACAGCCGGTCCTCGTTGAGATACACCCGATTGACATCGGTGATCTCCAGTTCGCCGCGGGCCGACGGCCGCAACGAACGGGCGATCTCGACGACATCGTTATCGTAGAAGTACAGTCCGGGAACGGCATAGTTCGACTTCGGTGTGGCCGGCTTCTCCTCGAGAGCCAGAGCCCTTCCCGTGGAGTCGAATTCAACGACACCGTAGGCGGACGGATCGGCGACCCAGTAGGCGAAGATCGATCCCCCGGCGATAGTGCGGAATCGGCTCAGGTTGGTCCCGACTCCGGGCCCGTAGAAGATATTGTCGCCCAGGACCAGGGCCACCGGGCCGTCGGCGATGTGGTCGGCACCGATCAGGAAGGCTTGCGCCAGACCGTCCGGACTCTGCTGAATCGCATGGGTGATGCTGATACCGAATTGCGAGCCATCACCGAGCAGTCGCCGGAAAGCCGGGCTGTCCTGCGGAGTGGCGATGATCAGAACGTCCCGGATCCCCGCCAGCATGAGAGTCGACAGCGGGTAGTAGATCATCGGCTTGTCATAGACCGGCAGTAATTGCTTGCTGACACCGTGGGTGATCGGGTAAAGCCGGGTGCCCGATCCACCCGCCAGGATTATCCCTCGCACCGCCGGTCCTCAGGCCTGCAGGTCTTCGTCGGCGAGTTCGGTCGCAGCGAGTGCGGCCGCCAGGTCATGGTGGCGGAACACCGAGGTGACGTGATCGTGCACCACCCGGAATGCCGACGCGGCGGTGCGGACGCAGCCGGGATCGGATCGGTACGTGATGCGCTCCTCCACCACGACGACGCCGTCGCGGTAGTAGATCGCGCCGACCTCGATCGTGGCGTCGGTCCGCCGCGCCCACTCCCGCAGCGCGGTGTGGCCCTGCGCGGCGCCGTTCGCGTCGCCGATTTCGATATCCTCGCTGGACAGCGCGGCCAGGGTGCCGAACTCCTCTGCACTCAGCGCGTCATGCCAAGCGAGGACGGTGGCGATCTCCGACGTGCTCATGGGCGCTCCTTGCTGGTTGTTTCGCTGACGCCCAAAAATACCGGGCTAGAACGGGGTGCGGGCCAACCAGGTGTCCCAGGGGTCCTGATCGCCGAAGATTTCCAAGCCCAGTTCGGCAGCACTGCCGCGACGGGTGATGGCCAGCAGCAGGTCGCGGGCCGGACCGCGGAGCGCCACGGTGGCGCGGCCGTGTTCGTGGTCGACGGCGATTCCGTCCGGCCGACCCAGGATGGTCCACTCGCCGGCCGCGCCCGGGGCGGCGTCGGTGGCGTGCAGGTGCAGCGACTGACCGTCACCCAACGGCCGGTCCCCGCCCGCCGGGCCCTCCCGGTCGGCCAGGATCATCACCCGCTCCAGGTACTCGGTGATCCCGTCGGCGGCGACGGCCGGGTCGACGTCGAAATCAGCGCCGAGTGCCAGCGCGGCGTCGGCACGGTGCACCACCGTCTCGTGCAGTCGGCGGCGGATCCACCATGCGGCCGGGCGCGGACCCAGAAACGTCCACACCGGGGTGTCGGCACCGGACAGTTCGACGGCGTCGAGCAACTCCCGTGCCCCCTGGAGCAACCAGCCGATCTGCCCGTCCCGGTCGGCCGGGGGCCGGCCTCCCGGCACCGTCGCCGGGTCGACGAAATCGGTGGACTTCTCGGCCACGATCATCGCGCACCAGCGGTCACCGCGGCCGACGTGCCGCATCAGCTTGCCCAGCGTCCACTCCGGACAGGTGGGAACCGCAGCGGCAAGGTCCGCCTCGCGCAGCAGGTCGGCGAAGGCGGCGTTCTCGGCGATCAGCTCCGTTGAGGTCTCCACGGGTAGGAACTTACGCCCGGTGGCCGGGCGCCATCAGTCCGACGACGCCGACGGCGCGAGCGGGATCTCTGAAACCGGGAACCCGTTCGAGGTGGATCCGCCCGGGTTCGTCTCCGATGCGGGCTGGGCCGCGGCCACCTCGGCGGTCGTGGACGGGGCCTGGGTGCTCGGCGACGTTGTGGCCGACGGGGCCGGCGAGGACTCCTGCGTCGGCGGGGTCGTCGTCGGTTGGGTTGTCGTCGGTTGGGTTGTCGTCGGCGGGGTTGTCGTCGGCGGGGTTGTCGTCGGCGGGGTTGTCGTCGGCGGGGTGATGATGGCCGTGGTGTCGCTCGCGTCGGTCGGGGAGTCGGAAGGTTCGGACAGAACCGGCTCGTCGAGGACCGGCGACCGGACGATCGACGGCAGCAACGGCGACCCCGGTACGGGTATCGGCACCGGTAGGAAGATCGGCGCCGCGCCCGGAGCGGGCGCTGCCGGAGCCGGGCCGGCGGTCACCGTGACCGGGGCGGCGGGAGCCGGGGCCGGCACGGCTTCGGGAGCCGGGGCCGGCGCGGCTTCAGGGGCCGGTGGTGCCACGACCTCCGGTGCGACGAAGCCGGCGCGGGGCACCTGCTGAACCACGGGAATCGGGGCCTGGATGGTCTCCGGCGTATCTGGAACGCGCGTGACGGGGGCGGACACCTGACCACTCGGTGTCACCGCGTTCACGGCCGGGTCCGGCCGCTGATCGACTGCCGGCCGGACGACGACGGCCAGCGCGATCGCCAGAGCCGCCACGCCGACCACGAAAACCGTGGAGAGCGCGCTGCCGACCAACAGGAACGGCCTACCGCTCGGGCAGTCGGACTCACCGGGGTCCTCGACCCGCGGTTCGTCCTGGGCCGGAGCCCCGAACTCGGGGATGTCGTCGTCGGCCACCGCGCTGTAGCCGAGCGGCGCCATGTACCCGGCCGCGGCACGTTGGGTTGCGCCGGCCGATGTCACAGTGTGTTCGATACCGACCGTTCCGGTGGCCGGTCCGGGTGCCAGACCGACGGTGGCGGCTTCCAAGCGCGGGGCGGCGCCCGAGGCCAGCGCCGCGCCCCGGGCCAGCGCCAGTTCGCCGTCCTCCGGAGCGTGCACTGGCAGTGCCGCCCATTCGGCGATCTGCGGTTTCAGCGCGGCGATATCGAACCCGGATCCGACCAGGAAGACCGCCCGGGGGGGCTCCGCCGCCGTCCGGAGTCCGGCGACCATGTCCCGGATTTCAGTCGACGCGCCGGCGGGCTGCAGACGGCGGCTGTCGACCCGAACCACCGCGCCATCGCGGGTCCGGACCACCGCCAGCGTCGCGGTGTCACGTTCAAGGAACAGCAGTGCGGTGCGCTCGCAGCCGACGGTCTGCCCGACGGCCTGCGCGAGCGCACTGGCGGCATGCAGTTCGGAGACCAGCATGACGTCGTCGAGACCATGCGCCACCAGGGCCTGGCGCAGCCGGGCGGCTGTGGCGTGGTCGGTCCAGGCAACTCCGGTGGACCGCAGGTGATGGCCACCCTCAACAACGCTGTCCCGGGTGCCGAGAATGGCGGTGACCACACGCTCGACCGAACCCGCGCCGTCGGCGTCCAGGCTGTCGCGGTCGACGGTGGCGCCGTCCGCCTTTTCACCCTCCACCAGGACCATGCGGACAGCATGGGGTGTCATCGACACTCCAAGAACGATGTCCACTACCGCCTCCGCCGTCTGCGCTGAACCGTTTATCACCCGGTTCATCGGCTCGGGGCGCGGTCCCGTTACGCCGGGACCGGTCAGCCGGATCGGATGAAGTTCTGATAGGAGCGCGACGGGGTGGGACCGCGCTGGCCCTGGTACTTCGATCCCACCGCTGAGCTGCCATACGGATGTTCGGCCGGGCTGGACAGCCGCAGCAGACACAGTTGGCCGATCTTCATCCCGGGCCACAGCGTGATCGGCAGGTTGGCGACGTTGGACAACTCCAGCGTGATGTGGCCGGAGAAACCGGGGTCGATGAAACCGGCCGTCGAGTGGGTGAGCAGACCCAGTCGGCCGAGTGAGGACTTGCCCTCCAGTCGCCCGGCCAGATCGTCGGGAAGTGTGCAGCACTCCAGGGTGGATCCGAGTACGAATTCGCCCGGATGCAGGACGAACGGTTCCCCGACCGTCGCCTGCACCAGGCTGGTGAGCTCGTCCTGCTGTTCGGCGGGGTCGATGTGGGTGTAGCGGGTGTTGTTGAAGACCCGGAACAGATTGTCCAACCGGACGTCGACACTCGACGGCTGTACCAGGGTGTCGTCGAACGGGTCGATACCCAGCCGCCCGGCGGCGATCTCAGCGCGGATGTCACGATCGGAGAGCAGCACGCATGAGAGCGTATAGCCCGGGCACCCGCGGGGACCGCATCCGGGGGAACCGAATGCTCTGTGATTGCGGCGGGGGTGGCGCAGGTTGCTATCCTTCCTCAGCAGCACATGCCGATGTAGTTCAATGGCAGAACATCAGCTTCCCAAGCTGAATACGCGGGTTCGATTCCCGTCATCGGCTCCGAAAGATCAGCAGCATGCCCGCCAAAAATCGAGCCATCCAGGTTTCATTCTTGGCCGTGGTCTGACCATCGCAACACAACGCGTTCGACCCGAAATCGTTTGCTGCAGCCCGGTCACCCCCGCATAGCTACGCGCGCGCAGAACGAGTCGCCACGCTCACCGTTGGCCACTGACTGCGTGATCACCGCACGATATAAGCCATCTGCAACAGGTGTGTATATTAGTGTGTATGGCTCGGTTGAATGTGTATGTTCCCGACGATTTAGCGGAACGAGCAAGGGCGCGAGGATTGAACGTCTCAGCACTGACTCAGGCCGCGATCAGCGCCGAGTTGGAGAGTTCCGGAACCGACGTATGGCTCGACACGCTGGCGGCCAGAAGCACCACCACACGGCATGACGACGTGATCGATGCACTTGATGCCGCCCGCGACGAGTTCGGGGCATGAATCTGCCCCCGGCGGCGGAGCATGTGGTCATCGACGCTAGTGCGATGGTCGATCTGCTCGCCCGGACAGAGGATCGCCACGCGGCAGTACGTGCGCGGCTAGCCCATACGGTCATGCACGCGCCGGCGCACTTCGACGCCGAAGTGTTATCGGCACTTGGCCGCTTGCACCGCTCCGGCGTGCTCACCGTTGACGAGGTCGATGCGGCAGTGGACGAGCTTGGGCGGGCACCGGTGACCCGGCACGATCTCACGCCACTGCTTGCCGGAGCATGGTCGCGTCGCGACAGTCTCCGCCTCACCGATGCCGTCTACGTAGAACTCGCCCACACGGCCGATCTGGTGTTGCTGACAACGGATCAGCGATTGGCACGCGCTTGGCCGCCGGCCTATACGATCGCCTAGCCGAGCCCCTGGACTGTGAACCTGAACGAGGCACCGAGGCACGTGGGTGTCACCTGGCCTCATTCCCAAGCTGAGTACGCGGGTCCGATTCCCGTCATCGGCTCCGAAAGATCAGCGGCCGGACAGCTGATCGATCAGGGTGTAGCCGGTCGGGTCGTCCGGGAGCACCCAGGCGAACCCCTCCAGGAAGATGATCGCGACGACATTGGCCGCGACCACTGCGATGAAGATCCAGATGATGACGGTCGAGGCTCTCCACAATGCGGTGTCCGGGGCCGGCGCCCGGGGAATCCCGCGCGGCGTCAGGACCATTTGAATACCGCAGTAGGCGATAACAATGACGAACGTGACCAGCGCCCAGGTGTAGAGGTGCAGTCCGAGAACCGGTGCGCCATACCCTGGATCGCCGGGTTCGATGTGCAGCAGGATCTGACGGACTGACACCTCCGCGCCGCCGATCAGCGCGCCGAGCAGGCCCATCCCGAGCCCCTGGGTGTATTTGGCTGTCGTCAGCGTTCCGCGGCGGGCCTGCATGACGATCAGCAGGGCGCCCGCTGTGGACAGGATCATGCCGTAGCGCTGCAGCATGCACAGCGGGCAGGGAAACTCGCCCTCCGCGAACTGGATGTAGAAGGCGCTGAGCATGACGAAGCTGTAGGCGAAGATCCAGGCGTGCAGACCCCAGAAGCTGAAGACGCTCCAAAACCCGCCCTGGTTTTCGGGCTCGCCGGTGATCTCGACCTTTTCCACGGTGACCTCGGCCATCAGAAGCTCAGATCCAGTGCGGAAGTCACATGAAAGCGGAACAGGCCCACCACCGCGACCAGACCGACGAACCACAGTGTGATGATCAGGTGACGATTGGCACCCCGCCAGATCAGGAGAACGATCGCCAGTAGCAGGATCATGATGAGAATGTCCACGGGCGAACAATAAGCCGTCACGGACGGCTGTGGGCTGATTTAGCCCGGGAAGATCCGCACCCAGTCGACCAGCATCTGGCACGGGTAGTCACCCTGGGAGGCATCCTTACCGCCGGTACCGCCCACCGCGACGTTGAAGATCGGTTGCATCATGAAACCGGGGTCGTTGAATGCCCAGTCGTCGATCGAGTAGGCCGGCACCTCGAAATACGGTTCCATACCGGGTTCGTAGTCCTGCCAGAAGTACATTCCGGCATCGGTCCACGTCAGCCGCCAGGTGTGCCAGTCAGTGTCCACCGGGTAGGGCATCGTGGCGAAGGATGTGCCGTCCAGACGGGCGTGCACCGTGGAACCCGAGGGCCACTCCATGTTCCCGTACCACTCGACAAGATCGACCTCGCCCCCGCGTGGCTTGCTGTCATTGAGCACCCACCAGGCCGGCCAGGCGCCGGGGGTGAGACATTCCATCTTCACCCGCGCCTCGAAGGTGTGGTTGATCGGCGCCGCGAATTTACCGACCACCTTGCCGCTGACGTACTTGCCCGGGCCCTCCCGGGTGGCGCGGATGACGAGGTTCGAGTTGCCGTCCAGGAAGACGTGTTCCCGGTCGTCGCTGTACTGACCCATGTTCTCCGGGCGATCCCAGAACACCGGGTTCTTGATCAGTTCCCGCCGCTGCGCGATGCTCCACAGCGCCGGATTCGGGGCCGAGCCGGCCGGACCGTTGAAATCGTCCCCGAGAGGGCCGGGCACGGCCGCCGCGGGTGGCGGTGGGACGCCGGGCGCCCCGGGGGGCGGTGGCGGTCCGACCGGAGCCTCCGGGCCAGGCAACGGGGGCTCGGGGTTGGCGGCGGCATTGGGGGCGGGAACC
>JAHZJY010000099.1 GCA_022600695.1 Actinomycetes bacterium
GATTGACATTCCGCTGCGGGCCATCCCGACTCTGGTCGTCTAGCCGCTAGCCGCTAGCCGCTAGCCGCGGTTGCGGATCGGTGGTACGACAGCGGCACCGAATTCGATCTGCGGCGGCGGGAGGTGCTCGAGCGTGACGTGGGCGATTCAGCGGCGAAGGCGGTGGCGGGTCTTGCCGGCCGGCCGCCGGTTGCGCAGGCCGCTGGGGGCCTCGGTAGCGTCACCGGCATCCGCTGCGGATTCGACGGAGTCGACGGCTTCGGGCGGCTGCGGCTCTGATTCATCGGCAGATTCTGCTGGTGACCGCTCAACGACGTCCGCCTCGACTTCGGTGGGTTCGGCTTCAGTGGGTACGGCTTCAGTGGGTACGGCTTCGGTGGCCTCGGCTCCGACGGCCTCAGCGGCCGTCGGCTCGTCGGCGTCGGCCTCGTCGGTGGTCTCCTCAGCCGCCGGGAGATCCTCATCGGCATCTTCGGTCGACGTGCCGGCGCTCTTGTCCGGGCGCTTCCGACCCCAGCGCTTCTCCTTCTTCGCCCGCGGTTCCCTCACGGCCTTCGGCGGCCTGGGCGGTCCGGGCGGCTTCTCGGCGATGAAGGACAGATAGAAGGCCGCCACCGCGAGAATCACCATCGCGCCGGCCGCGCCGTAGACGCCGAACAACCACGGGCCCGCTGCCTCAAGGTTGAGCCAGATCTCCGTGATCGCCGTCAGCAAGATCAATGTCCCCGCGACCACATGAAGCACCGCAGACCATGCCAGCAGGCGCAACGCCAGCTCGGGGGTCCGGGCACTCGGCCACAGCGAGCGCTGCAGGATCACCCACACCGGGACGGCGGCGGCACCGATCGGCAGCCCGGCCACGATCCGTCCGACGGTTGCCGACGTCGCGGGGATGTCGCCGGTGAGCACCCACCAGCGCGGCAGGATGAAAACCACGTAGAGGCCGACGCCCAGCAGAACAAGGGCCAGGTGCAGTGCTGTCGCGGCGCGCCGCCCCATGCCACTCCTCTTTTCGTGGGTCCGGGGTGCGACCAGACCTTAGGTAGGCGATCGCACCCCGGACAGGTGCGGAGGATAGGGGATTTGAACCCCTGAGGGCTATTAACCCAACCCGCGTTCCAGGCGAGCGCCATAGGCCACTAGGCGAATCCTCCGTCGGCCATGGTAACCGACCGACTCCTGGGTTCTCGACCGGCTGTGTCCGGCGTGACCGGCCGGTATTACACTCGACGAGGACCCCGCGCGGCGTCCAACCTGTGAACTCCCCCAGGGCTGGAAGGCAGCAAGGGTCAACGGGCTCTGGCGGGTGCGCGGGGTCCCCTCAACTCGGCGCGGCGATACGAAAGGCGCACGATGTCGTATCAATCCCTGACCGGTCCGGAATTGCAGGCCGAACATGAACTCCAGCGCCGAAACTACGCGGGATTGCAGGCCAAGAAGTTATCGCTGGATTTGACGCGCGGTAAGCCCGCCACCGAGCAGCTCGACCTGTCCAACGCCTTGCTGAGCCTTCCGGGCGACGGAGACTACCGCGACGATGACGGCACCGACACCCGCAATTACGGCGGCCAGCACGGGCTGCCGGCGCTGCGGGCCATCTTCGGCGAACTTCTCGGTATCCCGGTGCCCAATCTCATCGCCGGTAACAACTCAAGCCTTGAATTCATGCACGACGTGGTGGTGTTCTCGATGCTGCACGGAGCCGTCGACTCGCCGCGGCCGTGGGTTCGCGAACCGGCCGTCAAGTTCCTGTGTCCCTCACCCGGCTATGACCGTCACTTCGCGATCACCGAGAGCCTGGGCATCGAGATGGTCCCGGTGCCGATGCGCGAGGACGGTCCCGACGTCGACCTCGTCGAGGAACTCGTCGCGGCGGATCCGGCGATCAAAGGTATGTGGTGCGTGCCGGTGTTCTCCAACCCCACCGGTGCGGTGTACTCCTGGGAAGTGGTCCGCCGTCTCGTTCAGATGCGCTCTGCCGCAACGGATTTCCGACTGTTTTGGGATAACGCCTATCCGGTGCACACCCTGACCCTGGACTTCCCCCGGCAGGTCGATGTACTCGGACTGGCCGCCGCCGCCGGCCATCCAAACCGACCCTATGTGTTCGCTTCGACCTCCAAGATCACCTTCGCCGGGGCCGGGGTGAGCTTCTTCGGTGGCTCGCTGGGCAATATCGCGTGGTACCTGCAGCACTCCGGGAAGAAGTCGATCGGACCCGACAAGGTCAACCACCTGCGCCACCTTCGGTTCCTGCGCGACGCCGACGGGGTTCGGCAGCACATGCTGCGTCACCAGCAGGTGCTGGCGCCCAAGTTCGAGCTGGTCCTCGACATCCTCGAACGGCGGCTTGCCGACTCCAAGACCGCATCTTGGACCGAGCCCAAGGGCGGCTACTTCATCAGCCTCGACGTGCTGCCCGGGACGGCCAGGCGGACCGTGGCGCTGGCCAAGGACGCGGGTATCGCCGTCACCGAGGCGGGGGCATCGTTCCCGTACCGCAAAGATCCCGAGGACACCAACATCCGGATCGCGCCGAGTTTCCCGTCGCTGACCGATCTGACCGATGCCATCGACGGACTTGCGACCTGTGCGCTGCTGGCCGCCACCGAGGCGATGCAGGGCTCCGATCCCGTCAGCCGGGGTCGGTAGCCTGCTGAGGTGGCGCTCTACCGCAAGTACCGACCGGCGACCTTCGCCGAGGTGGTCGGTCAGGAACACGTCACCGAGCCGCTGTCGACCGCGCTGTCGGCAGGCCGGATCAACCACGCCTATTTGTTCTCCGGCCCGCGTGGCTGCGGTAAGACCTCGTCGGCCCGGATCCTCGCCCGCTCGCTGAACTGCGAGCGGGGGCCGACCCCGACGCCGTGCGGGGTGTGCGACTCCTGTCAGGCGTTGGCGCCCAACGGCGGCGGCCACCTTGACGTCACCGAACTCGATGCCGCCAGCCACGGCGGAGTCGAGGACACCCGGGAGTTACGCGACCGGGCGTTCTACGCCCCGGCACAGTCGCGGTATCGCGTCTTCATCATCGATGAGGCGCACACGGTCAGCAAGGAGGGTTTCAACGCCTTGCTGAAGATCGTCGAGGAACCGCCCGAGCATCTGATCTTCGTATTCGCCACCACCGAACCGGAAAAGGTGCTGCCCACCATCCGCTCGCGGACCCACCACTACCCCTTCCGACTGCTGGCGCCGCGCACGATGCGGGGTCTCGTCGAGAAGGTGCTGACCTCGGAGGACGTCGAGGTCGACGACGCAGTCTTTCCTCTGGTCATTCGCGCCGGCGCCGGGTCCCCGCGAGACACCCTCAGCGTGCTCGACCAGTTGCTGGCCGGCACGGACGGCAAACGGGTGCACTATCAGCGGGCCCTGGCACTGCTTGGCGCGACCGATATGGCGTTGATCGATGACGCCGTCGACGCCCTCGCCGCGGAAGACGCCGCAGCCCTGTTCGGCACCGTGGAGTCCGTCATCGACGCCGGCCATGACCCGCGGCGGTTCGCCAGCGATCTGCTTGACAGGTTCCGGGATCTCATTGTGCTGCAGGCAGTTCCAGACGCTGCGAGTCGCGGTGTGGTGGATGCGCCCGAGGATGTTCTGGACCGGATGCGCGATCAGGCGGACCGGGTCGGCCCGGCCACCCTGGCCCGCTACGCTGAAGTGGTACACGCCGGCCTCGGGGAGATGCGCGGTGCGACCGCCCCCCGACTGCTTCTGGAGGTGGTCTGCGCCCGGCTGCTGCTGCCGTCTGCGAGCGACACCGAATCGGCTCTGCTGCAACGCGTCGAACGCATCGAGACCCGGCTGGACATCTCCATCCCGGACGATGAAGCTGCGATGGTAAGCCGGCCTCAGCCATCCGGAAAGAAGTACGTCCGGAGAAACCAGGCCCCGACGGATGTGCCGGTGCCCGCCCCGGTCCAAGCTGCGGAGCCCGCCGAACCGGCGTTCACCGAACCCGCCGAACCGATGCCCGCCCGGCGCGCTCAATCCCCCTCGCCCGCAGCGGAACCGACCCCTCCGCCGGCCCCCGCGCCCCCGCCGGCCCCCGCGCCCCCGCCGGTCCCCGCGCCCCCGCCGGAGCCCCCGCCTGCATCGGGTGCCCTCGACGCCGCCGCAGTACGCAGCATGTGGTCGACGGTGCGGGAGAAGGTCCGCGAACGCAGCCGCACCATCGACGTCATGATTGCCGGTGCAGTCGTGCGCGCGGTGGACGGAGACAGCCTGGTATTGGCTCATGACTCGGCACCACTGGCCCAGCGGCTGTCCGAGCAGCGCAACGCCGACGTGATCCGCGATGCCCTGAAGGATGCTCTCGGGGTCAACTGGCGGGTGCGCTGCGAGGTCAGGTCGGACGAACCTGCCGCAGAAACCACGGCCGCACCGGCCGCCCCCGAACCGGAGGCAGATCTCGCCGACGCCCAACGCGCCGAAGAGGACAGCATGATCGCCGAGGCGGTTCGCGACGAGTCCGCACCCCGACGTGACCCCGAGGATGTCGCGCTGGAGCTGCTGCAGAACGAGTTGGGAGCGCGCCGAATCGACGGCTGAGGGAACGGGCCTATCAGTGCGCGGCAGTCGCCGGTGGCCGGTTACCCCTGCTCGCTGCCGACACCGTGATGCACCCGGAAGAAGTTGGCGGGGTCATACCGGTTCTTGATGCTGAGCAGCCGCGGATAGTTCGATCCCCACTGGTTCTGCTGCCAATCCTCCAGGAAGAAGTCGGACTCAGTCGAATACGTTCCCGCACCCGGGGTCACGTCCTTGATGAAGCCCATGGCCCGGTTGATCGCATCCCCGGTGTCGCGAGCCTCCTTCACGTTGGGCTCGCGCCCGGACACCCCCGGGTACTTGTATTGCTGCGAGGACGCCATGATCACCAGCGCGGCCGCCTCGAAACAGCCCGGATGCAGGGCCGTCTGTTCATCTCGAACCCGTGCTTCCGGGTGTTCCCCACTGAGGCCCTTGTTGATCTGGAAGACGAACGATTGCAGCCTGGACGCCTGGAAAAAGGCGTCGGCGATCTGGCCCGGATCGCGCCTCAACAGATCGGTGGAGATCCACCGGGACTGGTAGCCGCTCCAGAAGGCGCCGAGTTCACCCTGGTTACCGGACCACCAGTACTGGTACTCCGGTGCCTCCGGTCTCGGATCCCGGGTGATGAAGTCCGGGTTCGCCTCATCCCAGTAATCCGGGTTCCACAGGTTCTGGAACTCGAGAAGCTGGAACTGCAGATCGACGGCGTAGTCGTCGGGTCTGCCGCGGAACTGACCGGCGAACTGTTCGATGACCGCCCGGCCCTCGGCTTCCGGAAGATCCAGAAACGTCAGCCGGAAGCCCAACTCGTTGTCCGGTCCGAGGGCGACGGACTCCCCCCAGTGCCAGTTGTCCAGCCCCACCGGATAGAACTCGGCGAACCGCTCGATCATCTCGCGGTAGGCGTCATCGCTGTTCGCCGTGATCGAACCGGTGACGATTCCCACGGTCGAGGGAATCGGGTGTGTCAGCAGCGTGACGCGGCTGACGATGCCGAAGGTCCCGCCGCCGCCACCGCGAACCGCGAAGAACAGATCCGGTTCGGAGAACTCGTTGACCGTGCGCACCTCGCCATCGGCGGTGACGATCTCCGCCTGCACGATGCCGCCCGAACCGGTGCCGTAACGCTTGGAGAACGACCCGAAGCCGCTGCCGAAGGTGAACCCACCGCAGGCCCCCACGCTGGTGCAGCCACCGCCTGAAACGAAGCGACCGGCCAACGTCGCGGCCCGGTAGGCCTCCAACCAGCGGGTGCCGGCTTCGACTGTCATCGCCTGAACGGGTGCGGTATCGGTCGGCGCCCCCGCCGGAACGAATGCGTCGTGCACCGTGATCTCGCGCATATCATGGGTCCACACCAGCAGGGAGTCCGGAGCGCAGTTTCGACCCAGGTAATCATGCCCGGTTCCCTTCACCACGAGTTTGACGCCGTTGTCCCGGGCGAAGTTGACCCCGGCGACGATGTCACTGGTCTGCTGCGCCCGGACGGCGTAGGGCGAGGCGACGGCCGTCCACGCGTCGTACCACCCGGTCGACTGCAGCGCGCCGGGTTGCTCCTCGTTCCAGAAGGGGTTCTGGAGAAGCTCGAAGGTCTCCGGTGTTGCGTCCGCCCATGGTAGTGATGTGGTGATCAACCGGTCGCCCAACTGGGCTTTCAATGCCTCCCATTTCTGGCGGGAAGGCCAGGCGGCGGCCGGGGTGGTGGATGTGGTGGATGTGGTGGACGGTTTGCCCGCACACCCGGCGGAGGTGGCTGCCACCGCCGCGGCGACGAGAGCACCGCTTCGCAGGATCGTTCGGCGGGGGATTTCAGCCATCGGTCAAAGGTACTTGAGTGCTCCGCCGCACCCGCGGCCGGAACTCGCTACAGCCGAGAACGGCCACTCGTCAGGAAGTCCACCAGGGCCGCAGAGGCAGACCGCCGTCGCCGCCACGGCCATCCGGTTTTACGGCCAGAACCTGGTGCAGCTGAACAACATTGGTCTCGAATCCGAGCCGTGAGCCGGCCATGTAAAGGCCCCACACCTTTGCGGTGGGCAGGCCTACCTCAGCCACCGCCTCGTCCCAGTGTGCGACGAGGTTGCGGCACCAGTCGCGCAGGGTCATCGCGTAGTGGCGGCGCAGGTTCTCCTCGTGCAACACCTCCAGGCCGACGTCCTGAATCTCGGAGATGACGCGCCCCGATCCGGTGAGCTCGCCGTCCGGGAAGATGTAGCGGTCGATGAAACTTCCGGCAGACCCCGGCCGATGATTGTCCGGCCTGGTGATGCAGTGGTTGAGCAGAAGGCCCCCGGTGCGGAGTTTGGATTTCAGGAAACGGAAGTAGGACGGATAGTTGGCCACCCCGATGTGCTCGGTCAACCCGATTGACGACACGGCGTCGAAGCCGCTCGGGAGCACGTCCCGGTAGTCGCCATGACGGATCTCGGCGAGATCGGCCAGGCCTTCATCGGCAATCGCCTTCTGCCCCCATAGAGCCTGCTCGCGGGAGAGCGTGACGCCGATCGTCCGGACACCGTGCCGGGCGGCGTGCCGCACCATACCGCCCCATCCGCACCCGACGTCGAGCAGTCGGTCCCCCGCCCGCAGGCGGAGTTTGTCGAACACCAGCCGGTACTTGTTCTCCTGCGCCTGCTCGAGGCTGGCCGCCGGATCGGGGTAGCAGGCGCAGGTGTAGGTCATCGACGGTCCGAGCACCCACCGGTAGAACGTGTTCGACACGTCGTAGTGATGGTGGATCGCCTCGGCATCGCGCCTGCGACCGTGGCGCAGCCCCGCCGCCATGCGGCGCCACCGCGGCAGGGTCTCCTGCTGCGGTGGTGTGATGGGTCTGAGGTGGCGCACGCCGAGTGAGCGGACGATGTCGACCATCTCCCGCGCCGAGGGCCGTTTGAGGGCACTGGCACCGAGCATCTTGAGCAACTCGTAGGGGTCACCCGGGTGCACGCCTCGGACTTCGAGATCTCCGGCCACGTAGGCACGGGTCAGGCCCAGATCGCCGGGTGCGGTGGCCAGGTAGGTGGTGCCGCGCGGGGTCCGCAGGTCCAGGCCGAGCCGGGCGTCGGCAGGCCCGGTGGCGCTGCCGTCGTAGGCCGTGAAGCGCAGGGGCAATTCACCCTCGGCGACCAGCAATTCGATCATCGCCGCCAGCGGCAGCCTCCCGGCGCGCACCGGCTCCCTGACCGTGTTCATGGCGTCCCTCTCTTGTGCGTTGTCGCTCTTTCCCGCGCCGTGGTGGCCTACCCCCGTTGCACGGCCTTCGCGTATAGGTCCAGCAGACGCGTTTCCGGGTCGTAAACCTTCTTCACCCTCCGATAGTTTTCTCCGCCGTAGAGCCGGTCAAACTCCTCGCGGCCGTAAAAGGCGTCCGAATACAGTGATTTATGTCCGTTCAGGTCGCTGACCTTGCGTTCGATCCGTCGGTTGGTCGCCCCGGTCGGCTCCGTGGCCGGCACCGACGACCAGAAGCCGACATTGACGTAGGTCTTGCCGACGACCAGCGGGTACAACGGCCAACCGGTCGGCTCGCGCAACCGCAACGGACACAACCAGACCGGTTCGATGGGTACTTCTCGCAGAAACCAGCCCAGGAACTCCGCGCAGTGTTCGATCGGCACCTCGACGTCCTGCACCACCCGCTCGCGCGGTGGCCGGCCACGGATATCCTCGATCCGGTCGGCGATCCCGAACCGCTGGTCGTAGCCGATCAACTTCCAGTAAGTGCTGCTGCGCCGGTAGCGGCGTGGCCACAGTCGGCGGACGATCGGGTTCTGAGCACCGAACGCCCGCGAACACCAGAACCAGTCGGTGTCCCAGCGCCACAGGTAATCGTGAATCGTCAGCCGGTCATCGGTCAGTTGCCGGATCGAACGGTAGTAGATCGCCTGGCCGGTGTAGTCGCTCACCGGTCCGGGAGTCGCCGTCCGCCTCCCGAGGCAGAGGTAGCTTTCCCCGGCGGTGAAGACCACGCCGTCGAGGTAGTCCACCGGCAGACTCTGATGACTGCCGGAGGTGACGATGCGACCCATGGTTTCGATCAGATCCGCCAACCGGTCGAATTTCAGGTATCGAAGTGTCACGAATGGCTTGACCTGCTCCAGTTCTATCCGCAATCGGGTCGAATACCCCAGGCTCCCATAGGAATTCGGGAAAGATCGGAAGAGGTCGGCATGGTCTTTCCGGTTGGCGGTGAGAATTTCCCCGGTGCTGGTCAGGATGTCCATCTCGAGGACCGACTCATGAGGCAGGCCGTTGCGGAATGATGCCGACTCGATTCCCAGCCCGCTCACCGCGCCGCCGAGGGTGATCGTCTTCAGTTGGGGGACCACCAGCGGTGACAGCCCGTGCGGCAACGTCGCGGCCACCAGGGTCTCGTAGGTACACATGCCCTGCACGTCCGCGGTCCGATTGCCCGGGTCGATATCGATCACCCCGGTCAGTCCTGAGGTGTCCAGACCCGGGGTGTCGCGCCGGGTGCGGTTGCGGAACAGGTTTGACGTCGGTTTGGCGAGCCGGATCGGGGCTTCCGGCCCGACGGCGTGATAGCTGTCCAGTAACTGCCGCACACCGCGCCGGTGATCGACCCCAGCAACCCCCTCAGTCACACGATTACGCTAGACCGCATCAGCGGTCGGCGCGAGGTCCGGGCCGCATCTGCGCAAGGAGTTTCATGGGACAGGTCAGTGCCTCCAGCAGCATCCTGATCGACGCGGCTCCGGCCACGGTGCTCGACGCCATCGCCGACTACCGGGACATCCGCCCGAAAGTGTTGTCTCCGCATTACAGCGAGTACCGGGTGCTGACCGGCGGTCGGGGACAGGGCACCGTCGTCACCTGGCGGCTCCAGGCCACCAAATCGCGGTCGCGGGAAGTACGCGCCGACGTTGACGTCGCCGGGCACACCGTCATCGAGAAGGACGCCAATTCGTCGCTGGTGACCAACTGGACCGTTGCCCCGGCCGGCCCCGGCTCAAGCGTCACCGTCAAGACCACCTGGACCGGCGCCGGCGGCATCAAGGGCTTTTTCGAGAAGACCTTCGCCCCGCTGGGCTTACGCAGAATCCAGGATGAGGTGCTGGCCAACCTCAAGAGCGAGATCGAGCGGAGCTGAACTTCGGCGGGTCAGGCCGTTCTGGGAGACTGAGTCTGCAGGAAGGCGACCACGCCCCTGGTAACGGCCTCGGCGTATTTCTGCCGGCCCTCGGCGCTCTCCATCAACATGGAGTCGACCGGATTCTTCATATTGCCCAGCTCGACGAGGATCGACGGGTACTGCGCCAGGTTCAGCCCGGCGATATCGGAGCGCGGGTTCAGTCCGGAGGTTCCGATATAGGTCGACGGCGGCAGGCCGGACGCGGCCAACTGGTCGCGCATCATGCGCGCCAACTTCACCGACGGTCCCGCCTGCGCCGCATTGAGCGGCGGATTGGCGTAAAGGATGTGGAAGCCGCGCCCCGTGGCCGGACCGCCGTCGGCGTGGATGGACACCACGGCGTTGGGTTGCAGCGAGTTGGCCATCGCGGCGCGCTCGTCGATACAGGGGCCCAGGGCGTCGTCGTTGCCCCGCGACATCGCTGTTCGGACCCCGAGTTGGTGCAACGCCGCTCGGACCCGCAGGGTGGTGTCCCAGTTGAAGGTGTGCTCGGCGTAACCGCTTTCGCTGTTGGTCCCGGAGGTCTGACAGTTCTTGGTGCCGCCACGGCCGTTGGACACCTGACGGCTGATCGAATCGTCGTTGGCGCCGTTGTGGCCGGGATCGAGGAAGACGATCATTCCGGCGACGCTGCCCGGCGCGGCATTCGCGACCGGCTCTGCCAGTGACGACGCCGCGAGGATCACACCGACCGACATTGCGGCAGCGACACGCAGACAAGCGAACATCAGCACGGGCGTCACGGTAATCCCTCGACGTCTAGGCTTGAAAGTCATCGGCTACCGGAAACCCCAGGCCGCAACCAACTCGAGACCGAGAAGCAAGGAGACCGTCATGCAACCCGGTGTTCAACCCGGTGATCCCGGCCATTTGGGAACCTTCGGTCAGCAGGTGCCGCCACAGGGCGTCGCCGATCTCCAGTCGGCGCTGGCCAAGGCCGCGCAGATGCAACAGGCGCTGATCGAGGCCCAGAAGCAGATCGCCGATACGCAGGTGACCGGCCAGGCCGGCGGCGGGCTGGTGGAGGTCACGCTCAACGGCAACGGCCAGGTGGTCGGGGTTCGGATCGACCCCCAGGTGGTCGACCCCAACGACGTCGACACCCTGCAGGACCTCGTCGTCGGGGCGTTGCAGAACGCCGGCGAGAACATGCGGGACACCGTCAAGACGATCCTGGGACCGGTGGCTGCCGCCTCGGGCCGCCCGATGCCGGAGTCCTGACTTTGTTCGAGGGCCCCGTCCAGGACCTGATCGACGAGCTCGGCAAACTTCCGGGCATCGGGCCCAAAAGCGCACAGCGGATCGCCTTCCATCTGATCTCGGTGGAGCCGCCGGATATCGATCGACTGACGGCCGTGTTGTCCCGGGTGCGCGACGGGATCCAGTTCTGCGCGGTGTGCGGCAACGTCTCCGACGCGGAGCGCTGCCGGATCTGTAGCGACGCCCGCCGTGACGGGACCCAGGTGTGCGTCGTCGAGGAGCCCAAAGACGTCCAGGCCGTGGAACGTACCCGCGAGTTCCGCGGCCGGTACCACGTGCTCGGTGGTGCGCTCGACCCGTTGTCGGGGATCGGCCCCGACCAACTGCGAATCCGTCAGCTACTCAACCGGCTCGGTGAACGGGTCGACGGGGTCGAGGTGACCGAGGTGATCATCGCCACCGACCCCAATACCGAGGGCGAGGCAACCGCCACCTACCTGGTGCGCATCCTGCGCGATATCCCGGGCCTGACCGTCAGCCGGATAGCTTCCGGCCTGCCGATGGGCGGGGACCTGGAGTTCGCCGACGAACTGACGCTCGGCCGGGCGTTGTCCGGCCGGCGCGCGATGGCCTAGCCGGCGGAACCCGACCGGGTGGCGCGCTTGGCGGCCGGCTTCTTCGACGCGTCGTCCGAGGCGCCGGCGCTCCCGGCGGCGGCACGCTGAGTGGCCCGAACCGACGTCCGGGGCGGGGCGGGGACAGCCGCTGTCGCCGCGGCGGCCACCGCTGCGGGTGCGCTGACGGCGAGGTCGGCACCCACCTCGATCGCGGTCGGGATCGCCGCCTTGGCGGGGGCCGCTGCGGGCTCGTTCACCGGCTGGACCGCCGCCGCCGCTCGTTGCGGGACGGCCGCTGCCGCGGGCGCAACCGACGCGGTGGCAAGAGATGACGGGGCCAGCGCTGCGGCCTCGACCGGCGGGGCCGGGCGAGTCGCCAGCGCGTCGGCCAAGGTGGTCTGCGCGGCCACGATGCCGTTCACGGCGTCCTGGCCGGCGACACCGATTGAGGTGACGACGCCGGTCACGCCGTCGACCAGCGAGGTGATGATGTCGCCGATGTTGAAGGACAGCACGGCATCGACGAAGTTCTGCCCGGCGGTGATGAGGGCGCGGGCGACGCCGTCGAACGCGTCGAACAGGCCCGCGCCGAGTTCGATGGCCGCCACCGGCTGGGCCAACAGCAGGGCCGACTGGATCGCCAGCTGAATCTGGCCCACCTCGATCTGTGCGCCGACGTAGGGAATCAGGACCGCCTCGGCGGCACCGACCGCCGCGTCTTCGAGGGTGGTCAGGGCGCCGAGCACATCACCGGACAGCGTCTGCTGCGCCGCGGTGATCAGGGTCTCCGGCAGGGCCGCGAACGACTCAGCCAGACCGGCACCGCTCTCAGCGAGTCCGACCGCCCGGATCGCCACGAACTCCACCTCGTTGGCGATCGACTGTTGCAGCGCCGGGAAGGTGAAGATATCGAGGACCGAGGCCTGCAGCTGCACTGCAACGTCGCTCAGCCGCGGGGCCGCCACATGCGTCGGAGCGATGGTCGAGGAGGCGATCAGACCAGCACCGAGCAAGGCGGAACCGGCGGCGGTCAAGGAGCGGCTGGCAGCGATCACGGGTATCTCATTTCCTGGATGGGCGTTGAAAGGAACTATATACGATCCTGAGCCAATCCTTAAAAAAAGCTAAGCAAATCGATGGGCGGCTATACGCGCCGCGGCGCGGCAAGCCGCTCCCGGCGCAGCCGATCGACTTCCGGCAGCGGCAACGGCGGCAACGGTCCGACGACCCGGGACAGCAGCAGGTCTGCGAGCTGCGGGTTGCGGGCCAGACATGGCCCGTGCAGATAGGTCGCCATCACGCTGCCCTGCACCGCACCGTCGATACCGTCGCCGAGTCGATTGCCGGCACCCTTGATCACCGTCGCCAGGGCCCGGGCATCCGGGCCCAGGACCGTTCCGCCGCGGTGGTTCTCGAACCCGGTCAACGGTTCGGTCAGCCCCTCGGCCAACGGTGTGGACACCACCTCCCCGATGGTCCGCTCGGACTGGGGCGATGTCGTCACATCGAGAAGTCCCACTCCCTGGACCCGTTCGCCAGCCGAGGTCTCGTACCAGTGACCGAGCACCTGGATCGCCGCGCAGATCGCCAGCACCGGCGCCCCGCGGTCGGCCGCCCGCTGCAAACCGGGGTAACGCAGCAGGTGTTTGGTGGCCAGCCGCTGGGCGTAATCCTCGGCCCCGCCCAGGGTGTAGAGGTCCAGGGAGTCCGGTACCGGATCGGCCAGCGTGATCTCGACGATCTCAGCCGGGATACCGCGTAGCCGCAGCCGCTGTCGGAGCACCACGGCATTGCCGCCGTCGCCGTAGGTGCCCATCACATCGGGCAGCACCAGGCCGATCCGCACCGGCTCGCTCATCCGCGCTCCTGCCCGCCGGGGTCTTTCCCCGGGTCGCTTCGCTCCTGCCCGCCGGGACGCTCGAGGGCCCGTTGTAGCTGGAGAAACGCCGTGTAGTTCGCCAGCACCTCGACATGCCCCGGTGGGCAGGATCCGATGGCTGTGACGGTGTCGTGTTCCAGAGTGTGCTCGACGCCGGCGTAGCCGAGTCGCACGGCCAGATCGGTGCCGCGCTCCCCGGCGGCCACCACCAACGTCGGGTGGCCCGATGCCCGTCGTGCGAGACGTTCATCGCCGAAGTGCTCGAATCGCACATCCCACAACCACGAGAGATCCTCACCGTCCGGGACCTGGCCGTTGACCGAAATCACCACTCCCGCAGCAGTCTTGTCGACCATCGACAAGGCCTCCTGCCACCCCGCCGGATTCTTGGCGAGCAGCAGCCGCGCGGTGTGATTGCCGATCCGTACGGTGCGGTAGCGGCCGGCGACCTCATCGACGCCGGCGACCGCAGCCACCGCGGCTGCCGGATCGGCGCCCATTGCCACGGCGGCAGCCACCGCCTGGGCGGCGTTGCCCCGGTTGACCGCACCGGGCAGGGAGAGTTTCATCGGCAGCGCCAAACCATCTGGGCCGTAGAGGTTTTCGTCATCCACCCACCATTGGGGTGCGGGCCGGCTGAAATCAGTGCCGGTGGAATACCAGTGTGCACCCTCGCGCACGATGACTTCGCCGCTGCGGGGGCAGCTCACCGAGTCCCCGGCCCAGCCGCTGCCCGCCGCAACCCACACCACCCTCGGACAGTCGAGGGCCGCCGAGGTCATCAACACATCGTCGCAATTGGCAACAACGACAGCACCCGGATGCCGGGCCAGCCCCGCCCGCAGGGTGCGCTCGATGTGATTGATCTCGCCCACCCGGTCAAGCTGGTCCCGGGAAAGGTTGAGCAACACGAAAACGGTGGGGTCGACGGCATCGGCCACATGCGGCACGTGCATCTCGTCAACTTCGAGCGCGGCCAGTGATGCGGCCCGGTCGGTGGACAACGCCGCGATGAGGCCGGCGTCCATATTGGCACCCTCACCATTGCTGGCCACGGTCTGATGTCGGCGGCCGTCCGCCGCTGTCGGCCCGAGGGCACGCAGCGCCGCGGCCACCATCCTGGTGGTGGTCGATTTGCCGTTGGTGCCGGTGACGACAACGGTCCGCCGGCCTGCCCCCAATTGACGGAGTACCGAGCGATCCAGCTTCATCGCCACCAGTCCGCCGATCATCGCCCCGGCACCCCGCCCGGTCACCCGGGAGGCCCATCGTGCCGCCGAGCCGAGCGCTAACGCGACGCGTCCGCGTGCTGTCAGCGGTGGACCGGGCATGGCAGCTGAGTGTAGTTCGGCAGCTAGGCGCCGGCGGGCGGGCAGCCCGGTGCCCGACACGAAGGGGGATGTCCCCCGGGCTGTCGGGGGCGCGTGCCATCCTGAGGTTTGTGAGCCACAGCTGGGGTCGTCCGGCCCGTGATGCGGGCGAAGGTTGGGTCGTCGTAGACGTGGAGACTTCGGGCTTCCGTCCGGGGCAGGCCCGCGTCCTGAGTATCGCCGCGTTGGCAATCGACTCGACCGGCAATGTCGAGCACTCGGTCGTCAGCCTGCTCAATCCCGGAGTGGACCCGGGCCCGACGCACGTACACGGGTTGACCGCCGAGATGCTGGAAGACCAGCCCAGGTTCGGCGATATCGCTCACGACATCGCCGAACTCATGCACGGCCGCACCATGGTCGCCCACAACGCCGCCTTCGACTACTCCTTCCTGGTCGCCGAAGCCGAATTCGCCTGCACCGCCTTACCCGTTGACAACGTCATGTGCACCGTCGAACTCGCCCGCCGGCTGGATCTGGGGTTGGAGAATCTTCGGCTGGAAACCCTTGCGCGGCATTGGAATGTCACCCAGACCAGAGCCCACGATGCGTTCGACGACGCACTGGTGCTGTCCCGCGTGCTGACGTCGGCGCTGAAACGCGCGCGGGAGCGCGATGTTTGGCTTCCGGTGCGGCCGGTGAAACGGCGACGCTGGCCCAATGGTGCGGTCACGCACGAGCAGTTGCGACCGCTGAAGATGCTGGCCTCGCGGATGCCATGCCCGTACCTGAACCCGGGCCGGTATCGGCGTGATGCCCCGCTGGTGCAGGGGATGCGGGTGGCGCTGTCCGCGGAGGTGAACCGAACCCATGAGGAACTGGTGGAGCGGATCCTGCACGCCGGTTTGGCCTACACCGACGCCGTCGACCCGGAGACGTCATTGGTGATCTGCAATGACCAGGTGCCCGAACAAGGCAAAGGATTCCAAGCCCGCGAACTCGGGGTACCGACAGTCTCCGATGAGCAGTTCATGCGCTGCGTCACCTCCGTGGCCGACGGTGTCGGAATCCAGCCGTTCGAGACCGCCGTCGACCAGGGCCAGCAGTACGTGCTGTTCTAACCCAGCCGGGCCGCGCGGTTGACCGCGGAGACCACTGCGCGCAGCGAGGCGGTAGTGATCGAGGTGGCGATTCCGGCGCCCCAGACCATCCGGCCGCCCACCGATGCCTCGACGTAGGCGGCCGCTGCGGCCTCCTCGCCCGCCGACATGGCGTGCTCCGAGTAGTCCAGCACGCTCACGTCGATATCGACGGAGCCGAGCGCATCGACGAAAGCGGCCAGCGGGCCGTTACCCTCGCCCCGGATCGCGGTCTCCGCTCCGTTGATCTTCACGACGGCCTCGATGACGTCGGTGCCACCGTCGAACTCCGAACCGATCACCCGCTGCCTGACCCGCTCCAGCGGGCGGACGGGGGCGAGGTACTCGTCGGCGAACACATCCCACATCTCCTTGGAGGAGACCTCGCCACCTTCACCGTCGGTGATCTTCTGGACCACCTGGCTGAACTCGATCTGCATCCGGCGGGGCAGGACCAGGCCGTGGTCGGCCTTCATGATGTAGGCCACCCCGCCCTTGCCGGACTGCGAGTTCACCCGGATCACGGCCTCGTAGGTACGGCCGACATCCTTGGGGTCGATCGGCAGGTAGGGCACCTGCCACAGGATGTCCTCGACGTCGGCATCGGCCTCGTCCGCGGCAATCTTCATGGCATCCAGGCCCTTGTTGATGGCGTCCTGATGGCTGCCCGAGAACGCGGTGTACACCAGGTCGCCGCCGTAGGGGTGACGCTCGGGAACCGGCAGCTGGTTGCAGTGTTCTACGGTTCGGCGAATCTCGTCGATATTGGAGAAATCGATCTGCGGGTCCACGCCGCGGGAGAACAGGTTCAGTCCGAGGGTCACCAGGCAGACATTGCCGGTGCGCTCGCCGTTACCGAATAGGCATCCCTCAATCCGATCCGCGCCGGCCTGATATCCCAATTCCGCTGCTGCGACGGCGGTTCCGCGATCATTGTGCGGATGCAGGCTCAGGATGATCGAATCCCGGCGGTTGAGGTTGCGGCTCATCCACTCGATGGAATCGGCGTAGATGTTCGGGGTGGCCATTTCCACCGTGGCGGGCAGGTTGACGATCAGCGGCCACGACGGCGTGGGCTGGATGACGTCGGTGACGGCGTCGCATACCTCCTTGGCGTACTCCAGTTCGGTACCGGTGTAGGACTCCGGTGAGTACTCGTATCGCCACCGGGTTCCGGGGTGCCTGGCCTGCTCCTCCAGGCACTTGCGGGCACCGTCGGTGGCGATCTGCTTGATCTCGTCCCGGTCGGCGCGGAACACCACCCGGCGCTGCAGGATCGAGGTCGAGTTATAGAAGTGCACGATGACGTTCGGCGCACCGTCGCAGGCCAAGAAGGTGCGCTCGATCAATTCCGGCCGGCACTGGGTGAGCACCTGGATGGTGACATCGTCAGGGATGGCGTTCTGCTCGATGATCTCCCGAACGAAATCGAAGTCGGTCTGACTCGCCGAGGGAAACCCGACCTCGATCTCCTTGTAGCCCATCCGCACCAGAAGGTCGAACATCCGCCGTTTGCGGGCCGGGCTCATCGGGTCGATCAGGGCCTGGTTACCGTCCCTCAGATCAACGGCACACCACCCGGGTGCGGTGTCGACGATGACGTCCGGCCAGGTGCGGTCCGCGAGTGTGACCTGCTCCACCTCCTGGGCGAAGGGCCGGTAACGATCCACCGCCATCGCGGAGTTTCGCTGCGCGTTCCATGCCGGTTGGCCGTCGGGGCGCGGCCCGGCCGGGGTGGTGATCGTGCGAGCCGAGAGGTAGGCATCGACGGACTCGAATGACGTTGAGGACTTCGAGTGGCGACTCTGCGCCTGCTTGATTCGCGGCTGGGTGCTTTTCGATTGGGGGTTCACTCTGAGCTCCGGAACGTGGGGGGTGGATTTCAGACCGGCCGCATCACAGATCCCCGCGACGGGAGGCCAGTCTGGTTCAGACCCCGCCGCGGCGTCCGAGGAGGAGCACCCGCTGCACGTGCCCCACTGTACTCCGGTTACCTCACCGGGCATAGTCGTGCCATGACGCCCCCGGAAGGCCCCCACACCCACCGCCCGGCCGCCGACCGGTTGGCCACCATCGTGATGGCGGCCCTCGGCGCGCTGGCAGCGCTGGTGTCGCTGTTCGTCTCGCCCTTCTTCGGTATGACGACCAACGCCTGCGATCCGAACGACTGCGACGGGTCGACGATCGCCTGGGCCTACGGGGTGACGTGGGGAGGCGTCGTGGTCGCCGCGGTTGTCGCCGTCGGCGGGATGGTCTACGCGGCCCGGCGGAAAACTCTGATGTGGATCTGGCCGGCGCTGGCCCTGGTGCTGGTGGTCGCGACGTTCATCCTCGGCTCCCAGCTGGCCAGTTCTGCGGCACCCGGGGTCTGAATGAGCGCGTCACCGCCAGGGCCGGCCCCAGGTCTGCCGGAACGCGATCTCTGTCAGCGGCTTTCGGCTTCGGGCCTTGCCGTCGCGCTCGGCGATTTCCGGGCTCGCCGTCGCATAGTCCCCGAGGCAGCCGACCGCTATCAC
>JAHZJY010000002.1 GCA_022600695.1 Actinomycetes bacterium
GAGGAACTCTGTGGTGACCACCGCGCAGATCGTGTGCAGGCCGCGGTCCTCAGGCCCGGACGCGCAGCACCCGTCGCGGTAGAACCCGGTCATCGGGTCAGTGCCGCACGGTTTCAGCGGGGTACCCAGAACATTGCGATCAGCCACCTGGCCATTATCGCGGTCCGAAGGTCGGGTTGGTCGTCCTGACTGCGATTGAGGCCGAACTCCCAGGACAGCGGGATATGCCGGCACGGTCGGTAATGGGCAGCAACGGTTCGGACAGCGTTGTCCTCGCCCAGCGGAGCCCGGTCGGCAGGATCGCCCAGATCATTGCGGCGATCGAACAATCCAGCACCTGGGGTGAGTTCCGTCGTGGCCTGCCGGGCCGCTGAAGGTCACAGCCCGTACGAGCGGTCGTGTGCTGCGCAGTCGTGGCCAAGCGCTGCTGTTCTGAATCCCGCAGCCGGCGATCAACGAAGCACGGCCACCAGGATGGCGATCGCCAATGCCGCGCGGCCGGTCCAGGCGGCGGTTCGAATCCAGTTGGTGGCGATCAGCCGGTCAAGGGTCGCTGGATCGAAATGTGCATCGAGTCGTCCGTGTAGCGGAGCCGAGACGAAAACCGTGGTGCCGATCGCGATCGCCTCGGCGCCGGCTCCCGCCCACGGCAACCACCAGGGCAGGCCGGCGGGCGGGGCGAAGAAGAAGGCGAGGACGCATACGCCCTCGACCGCCATCAGCGGCCCGACCACCCGCGAGATGCGCGTGCGGTGTTCGCTTTCGAAGCGGGCGAACTGCTGGCCGGAAATGAACCGCATGAGGGGGTAGTGCACGATCTGCACGATCCAGATCACTCCGAACATCCCCACCGAACCCACCACCTGTGCGACAGCGGCGATTTCGGCGGTGCGGGGGTTCACATCCCCACCTCGGCGACCACCGCGAAGTGATCGCTGGCCCACACGCCGTCGGCCGCGGAGGTCGCGGTCAGGGAGCATCGGTGGACGTGGCCGGCGCCGGGTCGGCGCGGTGTGGACACCATGACGTAGTCGAGTCGGCGGTGGGGATGGATGGCGCGGCGGGGAACCAGCGGGTTTCTGGCCGACCAGGTGTGTCCCGGATCGGTGTTGCCGGCCGCAGTCCAGGCGTCGACGAGGGTGAAGCCGGGTATCGCTCCGGCCGCGAGGCCGGTGGCGCGCCGGTACTCGTCGGACTCCGGGGTGCAGTTCAGGTCACCGGCGAGGATGGCGGGCAGGGAATCCCGCCGGTGGCGCTCGTCCCCGAGCGTTTCGACGAGGTGGTTGACCAGCGCCGCCAGTTGGGCGTTTCGACGCTCGGACTGTTCGAGCCCGTGCTCGAGGTGGGTACCGGCCGCAATGAATGGGCCCCCCTCGTCGGCGGGCCGGTGCACCCGGGTCACCAGCACATGACGCCATGTCGGCTCGCCGTGCTCGTCGGGCAGCGGACACACCCGTTCGACGGTGAGCGGCCAGCGGGCCAGCACCGCGTTGACGACCCAGTACGGGGCCTCGGGGTGTCGGTCGAATCCGGCGAGGTTCGCGGCGGTCACCGAGTACAGGCCCAACTCCTGGCTGAGACGGGCGGCCTGGGTGGTTCCGTCCGGCTCGACCCACGATTCCTGAAGGGTGAGCACGTGCGGTGCCGTCCGTTCGATCCATGACCGCAGGGCGGCATGCCGGCCGGCCCAGTCGCCCACCCGGCCCTGCACGTTCCACGTCATGATCCTCATCGGCCCATCCACAGGGGTCAGCCTGCCCGATGTTGCACTGGCTGACCAACGTCCGCAACGCCGGTCGCCGGGGCCAGATCAGGCGCCCGCCGCGCGGCCCGTATCGAACGGGAAGCGGTTGACGTGATCGGGAAGCCAGGGGATGGCGGGTAAAGCGGATCCGGGAATCGCACCCCGGTTCAGGGTGGGCGTGCTCCCCGCCCGGGGGAGACCGGTCGGCTTTGCCGGGGGAAAGCGCGGGCCGGGTGTCGCGTCAGTCGGCCAGGTGGGCGGCGCGGTACTCCGCTTCGGCTTCCTCGAGCTCCTCCTCGGTGACGATATCGACGACGTCCGGTGCGAGCGGGTCGATGGGGTCGTTGATCGTCAGAGCGCCGGTCTTCTCGTGCACCTCGCAGGTGTCGATGGGAATGCTGCGCACCGCGACCAACCCCGCCAGCGTCGCCGAGACCTCGTGACGTGCTTGATCGCCGGTGAGTTCGCCGGCCAGGTGGTCGGGCGCCGACACGTGCAGCAGTTGGGGCGTGGTCGCCAGGTCGTAGCGCAAGGCGCGGAACATCGCGACACACGAAGCCACGATGACCAGGGAGAACGGTAGAGCGGTGGCAATCGACGCGGTCTGCAGCGCGGTCAGCGATCCGGCGCCGCCGGCCAGCAGCAGCAACGCCGCGGCCACACCCTCCAGGGTGGCCCAGTACACCCGGGTCGGCTTGGGCGGGTCCGTGTCACCACCGGAGGCCAGGATGTCCATCACCAGCGATCCCGAGTCCGAGGACGTGACGAAGAAGAAGACGATCACCACCACCGCGACCAGGCTGGTGAGGACACCCAGCGGCAGTTCGTCGAAAAGCCGGAACAGCGAGGTGTTGGTGTCCACCGAACCATCGACGAGCATGTTGGCCTCGTCGCGCTGACGCAGGATCGCCGACTCACCGAAGACGGTGAACCACAGCGAGCCGATGAGGGTGGGAACAAGCAGGACGGCGACCACGAATTCGCGGATCGTCCGGCCGCGGGAGATCCGGGCGATGAACAGGCCGACGAAGGGGGACCAGCTGATCCACCAGCCCCAGTAGAAGATGGTCCAACTGCCCAGCCACGCGCCGTCGGTGAAGGGCCCGGTTCGCAACGCGAACTCCGGCAGCGACTGGACGTAGGTGCCCAGGTTCTGCACCCACGCCTGGAGCAGGAACAGCGACGGTCCGAGTAACAGCACGAACCCGACCAGTGCCCCGGCGAGGCCCATGTTGATGTTGGACAACCATTTCAGTCCCCTGCCGACGCCGCTGACCACCGACGCCACGGCGATGGCAGTGATGACGGTGATCATGGCGATGGTCCACCAGTTGTTGACGGTGATCCACCCCAGGTACTGCAGCCCCGCGGCGATCTGGGTGATCCCGAACCCCAGTGAGGTCGCGACACCGAACAGGGTCCCCACCACAGCGACGACGTCGACGATGTGGCCGATCGGTCCTTCGACGCGTTCCCGTCCGATCAGCGGTTCCAGTAGCCAGCGCACCGACAGCGGGCGCCCGCGCCGGTACGTCATGTACGCCATGCCGAGACCGACGACGGCGTAGATGGCCCAGGCGTGCAGGCCCCAATGGAAGATGGTGAGCGCCATCGCCTGGTTGGCGGCCGCGTCGGTGGATCCCTCGATGCCCATCGCGCTGGGGGGATCGACATAGTGGGTCAGTGGTTCGGCCACACCGTAGAACACCAACCCGATGCCCATACCGGCGCTGAAAAGCATGGCCAGCCAGGCTCCGAAGCTGAACTCGGGTCTCTCGATATCCCGGCCCAGGCGGATGGTTCCGACCTTCGACAAGCCGCAGTAGAGCGCGAACAGTACGAACCCGGTCGTGATCAGGACATACCACCACCCGACGGTGCTGGTGATGGTCTGGTTGAGTTCGATGAACGCGTTCTCCGCCGTCGTCGAGTAGATCACCGCGAAGCCGATCAGTCCGATGATGAGCACCGAGGCCGGGATGAAGACCGGCTTGTGGACGCTGCGCAGGGCGGATTTCAGCGGGCCGGGCTTGGATCCGGCGGTGTGCTCACGCTTAAGCGTGGTCACGAATGCCTCCTCGTGGTTATCGTCATATGCGTTACGTGCGCCAGGTGGTTCTGGACCTTGGTGAGGGCGATTCGGGCCCTGACTCTACCGGGTGCACTGAGAGCGTCACGCGCCGTTGCCGAGGATTTCCGAAGGGCGACTCTCGGTTGACGTCGTGGTCGACGCCGGCTTCGTTGGTGAAACGGTGCGAACCCGGCAGTGCGAATCGGATGTGCTACCAGTCACCCACTGGCCCGGTGGATTCACGACAGTGTCACTGGTCGATTCGGGCGTCACTGATCGATTGGGGCGCGTTCTCGCCGCGTCCGCTGCTCTCTCGGGTCGCGCCCGGTGGGATCCGCGCCTGATGGGCGTCGATCAATGCGGCAGCGGTCGCCGCGGTGACTACGGTCCGACCGGACAATATGCGTTTCACATGAATCGCGCTTCGTGATTAGTTATTCAGCATTCTCTAAGGCTCTAAGGGGTAGCGTCGCCTGCAACGAGTTCACAACGTCGGAAGAGGCCGTAATGTTTTTCGTTCTTTACATGGCCGTGGCGGCAATCGCCGCAGTCGCGGCTTTCCTACTCGCCGAGTCGATCCGGGAACAGGGCGAAACCGCACCGGTTCGTCCGGTGGGCGTTGCGTTCGCCGCGGCTGCCGGTCTGTTGTGGCCGGTGCTCGCGATCGGTCTCGTTCAATGGTTTTTGATCGCGGCACTTCACCGTCACCTGAACCACCCGCGGGTAGCGCCGGCGCGATTCGGGAGGATA
>JAHZJY010000100.1 GCA_022600695.1 Actinomycetes bacterium
GCCAATCGGCGACCAGCAGACATGCGGCGGTATGCGGGGCGTTCCGCAGCGGGTTGTCGTCAGCGGGCCACTGGCCGGCGCCCACCGTGTCGATCTCGGCCCGAATCGCGATCATCGCCTCGCAGAACGCGTCCACCTCGGTCAGGCTCTCACTTTCGGTGGGTTCCACCATCAGGGTGCCGGCCACCGGGAAGCTCATGGTGGGGGCATGGAAACCGTAATCCGCCAACCGCTTGGCCACATCGTCCACGGTCACGCCGGTCGCCTTGGTGATGGGCCGCAGGTCGAGGATGCACTCATGGGCCACCATGCCGTTCTCGCCGGTGTACAGCACCGGGTAGTACTCGTCGAGACGGCGGGCGATGTAGTTGGCCGACGCGATCGCGGCCAGCGAAGCGGTACGAAGTCCGGTCGCGCCCATCATCCGGATGTACGCCCAGGTGATCGGAAGGATGGATGCTGAACCGTAGGGCGCCGACGACACCGGCACGCCGGGCGGAAGCTCCGGCGCCAACGGGTGCCCGGGCAGATACCCGGCAAGATGGCTGCGGACCGCCACCGGACCAACCCCGGGCCCGCCACCGCCGTGCGGAATGCAGAACGTCTTGTGCAGGTTCAGGTGGCTGACGTCGCCGCCGAATTTTCCGGGCCGCGCCAGAGCCACCAGGGCATTGAGGTTGGCGCCGTCAACATAGACCTGCCCACCGGCGTCGTGGACGGCGGCGCAGATATCGGCGATGTCATGTTCGTAGACACCGTGAGTCGACGGATAGGTGATCATCAGCGCCGCCAGCTTGTCGGCATGCTCGCGAACCTTGACCCGAAGCTCGTCGAGATCGACGTCGCCGTTCGCCCGGCAGCCGACCACCACCACCCGCATACCGACCATCGCGGCCGAGGCGGCGTTGGTGCCGTGCGCGCTGGACGGGATCAGGCAGACGTCGCGGTGGGCCTCTCCCCGCTCAGCGTGATATCTCCTGATCGCGAGCAGCCCGGCGAATTCGCCCTGGGAACCGGCATTGGGCTGCAATGAGATCGCGTCATATCCGGTGATACCGGTAAGCCACTGGTGCAGATCGGTGATCAGCCGCCGCAGACCGGTCGCATCATCGGGCGGGGCGAACGGATGCTGGCGGCCGAACTCGGGCCAGGTGACCGACTCCATCTCGGCGGCGGAATTGAGCTTCATGGTGCACGATCCCAGCGGGATCATGCTGCGATCCAGCGCGATGTCCTTATCGGAGAGCTCACGCAGGTACCGCATCATCGCGGTCTCGGTGCGGTACCGGACGAAGGCCGGGTGGGTGAGGAAGTCTCCCGTGCGCGAGTCGATCTCCGGCCCGTTGAAGTGATCCACCGATTCGGCGCCGAACACCTCGAGGAGCAGCGCGATATGGTCGTCGGTGGTGGCCTCGTCACAGGAAACCGACACATGATCTGGGTCGGGCCGCCAGATGTTGATCCCGAGCTGCCGCGCCGCAGCCTGGATTTCCGCCGCCCGACCCGGCACGCGCACCAGCACGGTATCGAAGAAGGTGTCATGCACCGGCGCGATTCCGGCGGCACTGAGTCCGCCCGCCAGCGACCGGGCGTGGCCGTGGACCCGGCGGGCAATCGCCTTGAGCCCGTCGGCGCCGTGGTAGCTGGCGTACATGGCGGCCATCACCGCCAGCAGCACCTGGGCGGTGCAGATGTTGGAGGTCGCCTTATCCCGACGGATGTGCTGCTCACGGGTCTGCAGAGATAACCGGAACGCCGGCGATCCATCTGCGTCCACGGACACCCCGACAAGTCGGCCGGGCAATTGGCGGGCGTGGTTGGCGTGTACCGCGAGGTATCCGGCGTGCGGACCACCGAATCCCATCGGGACGCCGAACCGCTGAGAGGTACCGAATGCCACATCGGCGCCCATCTCGCCGGGCGGAGCGATCAGCGTCAGCGCGAGCAGGTCGGCGCCGAGGGCGACCAGGGCGCCGCGCTCATGTGCCTGCTCGGCGAGTTCGGACCAGTCGCTGACCCGGCCGCTGGCTCCCGGCGTTTGAGCTATCACCCCGAAGAACTCCCCGTCGGGTAGGCCGTGGCGAAGATCAGCGGTGACGATCTCGATACCCAACGGCTCAGCTCGGGTGGCCAGCACCGCCGCGGTTGCCGTGAACAGGTCGGTATCGATGGCCACCCGGTTCGCCGATCCGCGGCTGGCCCGGTACATCAGGGTCATGGCCTCAGCGGCCGCGGTGCTCTCATCGAGCATCGAGGCGTTGGCGATGTCCAGCGCGGTCAGATCCGAGATCATGGTCTGGAAGTTCAACAGCGCCTCCAGCCGGCCCTGGCTGATCTCCGGCTGGTACGGGGTGTACGCGGTGTACCAGGCCGGGTTCTCCATGATGTTGCGCAGCAGCACCGGCGGGGTGAGTGTGTCGTAAAAGCCCTGTCCGATCATCGACACCGCGACGGTATTGGCGTCGGCGAGTTCCCTCAGTTCGGCAAGGGCCTGGTGTTCGGTGGCCGGCGGGGGCAGGGCCTGGAGCCCTGGGGCGAGACCCTCATCGGTCAGTGCGTCGAGGATCCCGGCCGGCAACGCCTTCGCCGCCAGTTCGTCGAGAGATCCAACGCCGATGACCCCGAGCATGACCTGCAGGGCATCATCGTCCGGCCCGATATGGCGGGCGGCGAATTGAGGTTCGGTATGGGCGGACACTCAGCACTCCTGACTCGGCTGTGGCGTCCTCTCCCTCTGTCGTGGGTGCCTGAGAGATTCGGCGCGGGAGCGCCTTTCCCCATGGGCGGGTGACAGCGGTCACCACTTTCCAGAGGCGTCGTGTCCACGTACGGTCCGGGTGCCTGAGAGGTTGACGGAGAGGTGTTGCTCCTTCGGCGTCCGTGGCTGGATGCCACGAAACTCTCCCGTGCGCGGTCGATGCAGGATCGAGTCTAACTGTGAGCCGACACAAAGTCGCCTCAGCGGGCCGCGCCGCGTGTGGAACGGAAGGGCCGGATCAGCCGATCTTGCGGTCCCGGGACTTTCGTCGTGAGGCAAGTTCGTCCTCGGGCGCGGCAATCGATTCCCCGCCGTCGGCGCGCTCGCCGGGGAAGTCGGCGATGGCGCCGGTGAGCTCGCGCATCGCGCCGCTCACGGCGATGCCGAAGACCCCCTGCCCGCCCTGGAGGAGGTCGACGACCTCTTCGGCCGAAGTGCACTCGTAGACGGTGGTGCCGTCGGAGAACAGGGTGATGTTGGCAAGATCCTGCACGCCGCGCTGCCGCAGGTGGTCGACCGCGACCCGGATGTTGTGCAGTGATATCCCGGTGTCGAGCAGCCGCTTGACGATTTTCAGGACCAGGATGTCCTTGAACGAGTACAGCCGCTGGCTCCCGGAGCCGGCCGCGCCGCGAATGGACGGCACGACCAGGGAGGTGCGCGCCCAGTAGTCGAGTTGGCGGTAGGTGATCCCGGCGATCTGGCAGGCGCTGGGGCCACGGTAACCGACCAGTTCGTCGGGGACCGAGTCGTCCGGGAACAGACCGCCCTGGACGGGTGCGCCCACCGGGGCTACTGCTGGGGGCATATCTTCGTAACGGCCGCTGGGGACAGCCAGATCGAGCTGTTCCTGACGTGGCTCGTCACTCACGATGTGTCCTCTCGCCGTTCCAACCCGCCGACCGCTCCGCGCATACAAGCCCACTGAGCATACGCCTCGTCGGCCGGCAGTCATGGCTGTGCCACAACCCAAGTCGCCATCTCAGTATGGCTGCCGCGGGAGCGCCTCCCGCGCATCCGGTTGGCGTGTCGGCACCGGCATGACCCAGATGAGACGCATCCGTAATCTGGGCGGCCCGGACCGGCGTGAGACAGCCGTTCAGGATGCTTTGAAATCGTCCGGCGAGATGGTGTCGAGGAACTCCTTGAACTTCTCCACCTCGTCCTCGCGGGCCGCGCCGCCGGATTCCTCATCACCGTCATCGGGCATCAGCAGGCCGGCCTCGTCGAGGACGGCATCTTCGACATAGATGGGCACACCCACCCGCAGCGCTATGGCAACAGAGTCCGACGGGCGTGCCGACACCCGCACGCCCTTGTCGAAGATCAGGTCGGCGTAGAAGGTGCCCTCCTGCAGGTCGACGATGCGCACTTCCGTGAGGGAATGCCCGAGGGCAGCAATGACATCGCGGAACAGGTCGTGGGTCAGCGGGCGAGCAGGCTCCACGCCCTGCTGTTCGAGGATGATCGCGTTCGCCTCGTTCGGCCCGATCCAAATCGGCAGGTAGCGGTCGCCACCTTCTTCACGCAGCATCAACACCGGTTGATTGGCGGGCTGCTCGACACGAATCCCGACCACTCGAACCTCGGCCATACGCGTCCTCCGCCCATTCCTCCGCAGTCTCGGAGAAGTCTAGTCCTCAGCGATCCAGAACGTCGCGCACCGCGGACTTGATCAGCGAGGTGTGCAAGGTGATGACGAGCGTGGCCACTTCGCGGGCCAGATCGTCGGCGCGATCGCGGGCCCCGGTCCGGCCCGCCTTGCCCACCGGACCGGCGATCTGCGCGACGAGGTCGGACTGCCGGTCGGCGGCCGACCGGAATGCACGCAGATGGCGCGGTTCCATACCGTACTCGGCCAGCGCCGCCGCACACTGCGCGATCACCACCGAATGTTCGTCGAACAATCCGCCCGGGCCGGTCGTGATGATTCCCGCGCGGCAAAGCGCGGCGATCAGATCCTCCGGGACCCCGGACCTCGCCAGCAGGTCCTCGCGGCTGAGCCGGACCTGTGCGGTCCGCCCGATGCCGCCA